>NZ_KV789194.1:0-62811 GCF_001807495.1 Corynebacterium sp. HMSC08C04
CCCCGACGTGTCTACTTTCCGGGGGTCAGGCCCGACCGCGCAGTTCCAGGGCATTGGGAAGGCGATCTCATCATCGGACAAGGAGGAACCACTGCACTTGTAACCTGTGTAGAACGCAGTACTCGCTACACCATGATCCGCAAACTAGATGTTCATGATTCCGCCACGACTGTCGATAAGTTGATCGAGATGTTTACCGGCAAAATACGCAACATCACTAAAACTCTGGCCTGGGACCAAGGCGTAGAACTAGCCCAAGTAGACAAGCTGAGCATCGCACGTGGACTAGCAGTCTACTTCTGTGATCCACACTCGCCGTGGCAACGTCCTACCAACGAAAACACCAACGGGCTAGTCAGAGACTTCCTGCCCGAAGGAAGCGACTTTAGTGCCCTGACCGACAAGGATGTCCAACACATTCAAGACCTTCTCAACGGGCGCCCCAGAAAAGTCCTCAACTGGTATAAACCAGAAGAGAAGATACAAGAACTATTCAAGTGATGCATCCACCACTTGAAACCGCCGAACTTTTTTGCTCACGATTTGGCATCTGGGGCGGTTTCGGCCGCATCTTCGGCGCCGTCTGCAGCGGGTTGTGCGCTCCCACCGTCTTGCGGTTGGTCCTCCCACTGCGTGGTAACCGGCCACATCTCGGTGATGGACTCCCATTCTTCCTTCCAGTCCTCGCCGATGGCTTGGTCTTGGAGCATGCGTACCTGCTGGGAAGGCATCGGCGGCTTGGGCCCCAGCTTCGGAGGCAGGACGGGGCGGTTGACCTTGGGGGCGAAGGGGGAAAGCGGCACGCGCGGAATGCGTGGCTTGCGGGCAGCTAGGCGGCTGGCCTGGTGGAACGAGAAGTGGCCCACGCGCTTGATGGTGGCATAAGGGCGGAAGTACTGCGGGCGACGCAGGCGGCGGGCCACGCGTTCGCCCAGCACAACTCCGGCAGCCAGCGCACCGGCGATGGCTAGTGCTCGTGACAGGTTGGTAAAGCCGGAGATCATCTGCTCATTCAGCGAGGCGTACATGCCGCGGTAGAGGGTAAGGCCAGGCAGCATCGGCGTATAGCCCACGATCATTGTGATGAGCGGCGGCATCATGTAGCGGCGCGAGAGCAGGCCGCCGGCCAGGCCCACCGCCGTGGCGGAGATGCCGCAGGCTACGACGTCGCTCACGCCGAAAGGAATGACTACGAAGTAGTAGAAGAGCATACCGGCGCCGGCGGTAAGTCCAGAGACGGTAACCTCAATCCAGGAAGCGCCGCAGGCCAGGGCGAAGGCGCCTGAACCGATGCTGCCGCAGAGGATGAGCAGCGGGACCTGGTGATAGACCGGCGGCGCGAGCGTAGCCAGGGGCGGCAGGGTAAAGCCCATCCAGTCAGAGAACTGAATGCCCACGCCGACGCCGGCGATGATGGCGCCGGTGGCCAGCATGGCTTCGAAGAAGCGAGCGGCCGATGTTACCGGTGCGCGGGTGATGCCGTCGACCAAACATTGCACCAGGGTAAGGCCGGCGACGAGCACAATGATGCCTGAACCAATGATCTGGGAAGGCAAGAAGGTAATGCCGATTCCGGCGGCCATGTTGTAGAGGATCGCCGCCGGTACGACGGCGAGGAATCCGCCCATGATGTTTTGGTAGAAGGGTGGCACGCGGAACTTTGCCGCCCAGGCGTTGACGCCCATAACCAGCAAAGAGACGAAAAACGCCATGACGCCCACCAAGGCGTCGCCGCCGAGCATCACGGAGAGAGTGCCGCCCATAACGCCCCAGCCCAAAAGGACGGTGGAGGTGCGATAAGGCGGCTTCATGTTGTTGATCTCGTCCAAGACGCGCTCGGCCATGGCCGGTGGTGTGGCGCCGGAGCGGATCGAGTAGATCAGGCGGTCTACCGCGGAAAGCTTGGAAAAGTCCACCGAAATTGAAGGGGCCACGCGGAAGACGTGTAGGTTACGGCGGTTAGAGCCCGCGCCCATCGCGGTGTGAATGGTGATGGTATTCATCATGATGTCCACATGGCAGTAGTGGAGACCATAGGAAGAAGCCACCAGGTGAATCTGTGCCTTGGCATCGGAGTTGGCAGTGCCGGCGCTGATGAGGACTTCGCCCACGCGCGCAGCGATTTCCATGACACCGGTGACCTGCGCGGCGTCGGTCAGATCGACTGGCGCCAGCGGCGATGGTGGTGGCGCGGCCTTTGCCGCATCGATGGTGGCAACGTAGCCGGAAGAAGCACTAAAACGCTCCCTCAGTGCGGAAATAAATGACACGCAACAAACCCTTAAAAACCGATTGAGACTCTTGCTTGCACTCTATCCGCTGGGGTTGCGCGACGCACGGGCCACCCCAGTGTTTTCGTCCGCTCGCCTGCTCGGGTACGATTCTTCGCAGCGGCTCAATCCGCGGTGCTGGAGTGGCGCAATTGGTAGCGCAACGCACTTGTAATGCGTAGGTTGCGAGTTCAAGTCTCGTCTCCAGCTCAATGGCCCTGGTGAGATTTATTTCTACCGGGGCTAATTTCATTGGAAAGCAACGCCGAGCTTCTGACTTGGCAGTCGCCGACTGAGATTAATACCCCGTGACAATTGTCATCGCCGACTAATGACAATTGCTATACGTACTCTTCGCGGTGTCGCATGAGACTTGAACCATGGCAAACACGGAGTCCACGTTAAGAGTTGAATCACTAACAAAGTCATTTGGTGAGGTTTGTGCAGTAAAGGACCTCAGTTTCTCGATTGAGCGCGGTGAGGTCGTAGCCCTTTTGGGACCTAATGGTGCGGGTAAGACTTCCACCATCGATCTCATCTTGGGTCTAAGCAAACCAGATTCAGGAAACATTGAAGTATGCGGGACGACGCCGCGCAACGCGGTGGTGCTCGGTCGAGTTTCTGCAATGATGCAGTCGGGAGGCCTGCTTCCTAACTTAAAGGTTCGCGAAACGGTTGAGCTTATGGCCAGTTTCCATCGTGATTCCTTAAGCGCAGAGGAAGCGTTAGAACGCGCTGGTGCTGGCGAGTTTGCAGAACGGTACGTGGGTAAATGCTCAGGAGGCCAGCAACAAAAGCTACGTTTTGCAATGGCTTTGGTCAGCAATCCTGAACTCATCGTCTTAGACGAACCTACAGCTGGCGTGGATGTAGAAGCTCGACGCGATTTTTGGGCGAATATACGTGAAGATGCTCGCGAGGGACGAACCGTTATCTTCGCTACCCATTATTTGGAAGAAGCCGACGATTTTGCAGATCGAATCGTGATGATGAATCACGGTGTCCTTGTAGCGGACGGCAGCCCACAGGAGCTACGAGCGCAAGTTTCAGGAAAAACAATTCATGCCAAACTTCAAGCTTCGCAGTCAGAAGTGGAACAAGCATTAAGAGATTTTCCTCAGATATCGCTCGATATGCGCAGGGAAGAATTCGTTTTGGTAGCCGAGGATACTGACAAAATCGCACGCTTGCTTTTAACTCGAGGTCTTGCGAGAGACATCAGCATTACTGCGCGCAGCCTTGATGACGCCTTTATCGACCTAGCTCATCAGGAAAGGTAGATATGTATTTATACAAATTGGAAATGAAGCGCATTTTGCGCAATGTCCGTGGTCTAGTTTTCGTCGTGGTTATCCCCATTGCCTTTCTGTTCATATTTGCTACTGCAGACTATGCACAGCAGGAATATGGGAATGGAAACTGGGCAGCAAATATCTTAATAAGTCTTGCCCTTTATGCTGGGTTAATGGCGACTGCTGGAACTGGTGCAGCAGTCGGCATCGAAAGAGCAAGTGGGTGGAGTCGGCAGCTGCGTTTAACTCCTCTTCGCCCAATTAACTATGTAGGAGCTAAAGCCACAGCGGGATTAGCTCTGAGCGGTATAGCCTTGCTCACGGTTTATATCTGTGGACCGCTGGTCCATGCACACATGCCGGCTCTGGCTTGGGCTCAGTCTTTTGTCATCGCATGGTTGGGCTCAATCATTTTTATGTCTTTTGGGTTGTTCATGGGATACCTTTTGCCTGCAGAGACCACAATGCAGGTAGTTGGGCCTTTGTTAGCGTTGCTGTCTTTCCTCGGGGGAGTATTTATGCCACTGACTCCTGGATCGACTTTCGACAAGATTGGAAGTCTTACCCCGCTCTACGGACTTCATAAGTTGGCGCTTTCGCCGATGGACGCGAGCAACTTTTCGTGGGCTGCAGTGGCCAATGTTGTGGTTTGGCTGTTCGTATTCTTGGTCGGGGCAGCCCGGAAGATGCGCTATGATACGGCTCGGGTTTAGCTAAGATGAAAAAGTGATGACTCGGTATATTACCTGGCCAAACAGTATTTGGGCCATTTTCTGGTTGGCCCTTACTGTTCCAATTCTTTTGACGGTTCGAAGCCACCCGTATCCGGTTTCAAGCGCGGTTCTTGTTCTTTGCTGCGTATTTTGTCTCATTGGTTCCTGGGCTATCGCAATCGATGATCTGCGCCTAGGTGTGATGCGGGTCAATCTCCGTGCAGTTTCGTTGTTAGTGGTTGGAACCTTTCTCGCACTGATCGTGCTTAATCTTGTCGGAACCGATGCGATTCAACTTGCATACTTCATTGCCTCGGCTGTTGCATTTGTATTTCCGTGGCAGGTTTCCCTGCCTTTTACTGCAGTCGCCGCGATAGCGATTCCTCAGTCGCTATGGCCGTTCGGCCACTTGTCTTTGATTACAACCGGCATTGCCTGTTTAGCAAGCCGAATGGCGATTACTAGCCAAGCGCAAAGGAAGATACAGGAAGTTCGATCCCAAGAACTCGAAGTAAACGAAGAGCGCAACCGCATGGCTCGCGACATGCACGATATTTTGGGACATTCTCTCACAACGGTGACACTTAAAGCGGAGCTTGCAAAGAAGCTCATTGAGCTCGACCCGAATACGGCGAAGTCACAAATTGCAGAAATTGAGGAAATCTCGAGGTCTGCGCTGGCAGAAGTTCGCACCGCAATAAATGGCTATCGAGAGCTCAGCCTTTCCGGTGAACTAGCTCGGGCATTAAGCCTCCTTCAAAGCGCAGGTATTAAAGCGAAGATGCCGAATTCGGTAGATGAAGTACAGGTTGATTTGAGGGAAGTGTTTGCTTGGGTAGTGCGTGAAGGGACTACGAATGTTGTCCGACATTCCGGTGCAAAGAGATGCTCCATCAGTCTGACCTCCAAATCTGTATTGATTGAAGACGACGGAGTCGGAATAGCAGAGATAAGGGAAGGAAATGGTCTGCGAGGGCTGCGGGAGCGATGCCAAAATAACGGAGTCGAATTGTGCTTGGGTGAAACCACCATGGGAGGTCTGAAGCTTACAGCCCAGGCCGTTCAAACCGGGCCATGGGCTAAGGAGCATTAATGATAAAAGTGATGCTTGCTGATGATCAGGCTATGGTGCGAGGCGCATTAAGCGCCTTGCTTAGCTTGGAAAGTGACATTGAGGTAGTGGCCGACGTTGGCGACGGAAGCGAGGTCATGGAGGTCGCCTCGGTGGCTTGTCCTGATGTTATTTTGATGGATGTAGATATGCCGAATGTGGACGGTCTGACTGCTACGAAACGCCTTAGAGAAGCGCTACCGCAGGTAAAGATATTGATAGTTACAACGTTCGGGCGCCCGGGTTTCTTGCGTCGCGCGGTTTCCGCGGGAGCACATGGCTTCATCGTTAAAGACGCGCCTGCCGCAGAGCTCGCTGATGCGGTGCGCCGAGTTCACTCCGGCTTGCGTGTAGTTGATCCCAAACTTGCTGCAGATTCTTTTCTATTCGGTGAATCGCCTCTCACCGTTCGAGAATCCGAAGTGCTTCAAGCAGCCGCCGATGGTGCGGTCGTCGCGGAAATCGCGAAGCGGGTTAACTTATCGGAGGGCACGGTGCGCAATCACTTGTCGCGTGCGATGGCTAAGACTGGTGCTGACACTCGTGCAGCGGCAGTAAATCTTGCCATTGAGCGGGGCTGGATTATCAGTTGACGTTGCTTAATCTTTAAGCGGTGCGGTTTGTAGCTTTCCTGAATCTAGGAATTCCAAGACGAGTTCCACTGTCTTTTTGCGAGTAGCTGTGGGTATCTTTCGTTCAGTCAAGTGGTCGTGGACCCAGAGGCCATTGCCAAGGATGGTGGCGATGAGCGCGGTTTGGTCATCAGCTGCCGGATCTGGCAGCCAGCGCTTGTCGACGTCGCGCCATTGTTCCATGAAGTCCGGGTGTTGCTGGGAGTGGATGCTCATCAGCAGTTCGATCAGAGGGTCGTTCTTGCCTAGGGATTGCACGAGTGCGCGCAGGCGTTCCTTTTTGTCTAGCTCCGCGGCCTGCTTGCCGCCGGCTAGCTCTTCGAGTTCCGCTTCCCAGCGCGCGGCGCAGAAGCGGTGGCACTCGATGAGCAGATCGTGGCGGGAAGGAAAGTGATAGATGAGCCCGGACTTTGACATTCCCGTGGCGGTTGCCAGCGCGTCGTAGGTCACGGCATGCACGCCCTCGTTCTCGATGATGGTGAGGGCGGCTTTTAGCACTTCGGTCTTTTTACTGATGCGCGGCATCGTAGCCTCCCGACTTCGGGTTGTTTTTAAACAAATAGCCGGTCACTGCGGCGAAGAGCAGCATCATCGCGAGCAAGCCGCCGAGGGTCGTGAGGTAAGCGTTGTCGTAGGCGGCTGCGGCGAGGTCGTGGGTCGCGGCGTCGTAAAGCGCCTGCATGCCCTCGATATCCGCGGTTAGATTGCGGGAGTAAAGCAAAGGCACAATGGAGCCGGTGATAGCGATGGATAGCAGCGTGCCGAGCTCGTAGGAGACCTCCTCGACGCCTGCGGCCATGCCGGAACGATGGGGTGGTGCCGCGCCGATGATGGCGGTTGAGGCCACGGACATCGTGAGCCCCGCGCCGATGCCCATGCAGAGCAGCCCCGCAACGAAGCACCAAAAGATGCCGTGGTGGCCCGCCCACATCGCGATGGCGATGCCCGCAGCCATGAAAACAAACCCGCCGGCGATGATGGGCAGAAAGCCCCAGCGGTGCAGGTTGGCGCCGCCTAGGGTGGACATCGGAAGTGCCGCAATCGCCACCGCAGAAATGGTGATTCCCGCATGCAGGGGGCTTAAACCATTGACCATCTGCAGCTTCTGCGTGGTGAGCATCTCCAGCCCGGACATGCCAAACATCGCGCCGCCCGCAGCAATGACGCCGCCTGTGAAGACGGGGGAGCGGAAGACATCGAAGGTGAGCATCGGCTCAGAAAGCTGCTTTTGGCGGCGAGCAAACGCGAAGCTGCCGATGCCGCAGGCCACCAGCGCGCCGCCGGCCAGCCCATAATGGGAACCCGCCACCGACTTAATGGCCAGCACCAGGGAAGAAAGCGTAATAAGCGCATAGAGCGAGGATGCGAAATCCCAGTGCTTGTCCGGGTTCGGTTGGTTGGGCGGTGCCAAAAGGAAGGTCAGCAAGAGTGCGACGAGCACGATCGGCACGTTGATGAGAAAGACCGAGCCCCACCAGAAGTGCTCGAGGAGGAATCCGCCGACGGTAGGGCCGGCCGCAGCGCCTACGACCGCAACGGAGGCCCAGATGCCGATCGCGGTGTTGCGTTCGATTTCATCGTCGAAGGTCAGGCGAATCAGTGCCAAAGTAGCGGGCATCATCACGGCAGCGCCGAGGCCCAAGAATGCGCGCGCAGCCACCAAGAACCACGCGCCGGGGGCGAGCGCGGCGGCGAGGGATGCGCTGCCGAAAAGCACAAGGCCGATGACGAACATGCGGCGATGCCCAATGCGATCTCCCAGGGTGCCCGTGCCCAGCAATAAGCCGGCTAGCACTAACGCATAGGCGTTGATGATCCATAGCTGCTGGGTAGAGGTGGTGTGGAGCTGATCCGTCAGTGCCGGGAGGGCGGTGTAAAGGATTGAGTTATCGAGGCCGACCATGAGTAGGCCGAGCGAGATCACGGCAAAGAAAGTCCAGCGCTGTACGGCGGTGGACTCGGTGGTAGTGGCGGTGCTATTGGAATGGACTAAATCGGTGGCGGACATCGTATGAAAATGTACCGAACGTTCATTATAGTTTCAAACGCTCGAATGTGGCCTGTGTTTTGTATCACCAGTCAGGGGGCTTGGTGAGTCTTGAGTAAAAAGCTGGCACAAAGGGGAATTAATAAGGACACTGGATGGAGAAACTATTTACTATTCCTGAAAGAAGTAGTGATATGGCAAAGAATTACGCAGAACAGATCGTAGAAACTCTCGAGGCGCAAGGCGTCGAGCGCATTTATGGTCTGGTTGGTGACTCCCTGAACCCAATCGTGGATGCGGTGCGCCGTTCCTCCATCGAATGGGTCCACGTCCGCAACGAGGAAGCTGCTGCTTTTGCTGCTGAGGCAGACTCTCTGACCACCGGCAAGCTCGCCGTGTGTGCGGCTTCCTGCGGCCCGGGCAACACCCACTTGGTGCAGGGGCTTTACGACGCCCACCGCAACGGCGCCAAGGTTCTGGCCATCGCATCCCACATCCCATCTCGCCAGATTGGCTCCAAGTTCTTCCAGGAGACCCACCCGGAGATGCTCTTCACCGAGTGCTCCGCTTACTGCGAGATGGTCAACTCCGCTGACCAGGGCGGTGTCATTTTGCACCACGCTATCCAGTCCACCATGGCTGGCAAGGGCGTTTCCGTGCTCGTTATCCCAGGCGACGTTTCCACGCAGGAGGCTGAAGATGATACCTTCACCACCTCCACCATCTCCGCTGGACGTCCAGTTGTCTTCCCGGATCCGGCTGAAGCGGCCGCGCTAACCCAGGCTATTAATGAGGCTAAGACCGTCGCGCTCTTCGTCGGTGCTGGCGTCAAGGATGCCCGCGAGCAGGTGCTGGCGCTGGCGGAAAAGATTAAGGCGCCAATCGGCCACGCGCTGGGCGGCAAGATGTACATCCAGTACGACAACCCGTTCGACGTCGGCATGTCCGGCCTTCTGGGCTACGGCGCGGCACACGACGCCACCCACGAGGCCGACCTGCTTATCCTTCTGGGCACCGACTTCCCGTACAACGACTTCTTGCCCAAGGGCAACGTCGCACAGGTCGACATTGACGGCTCCCACATCGGCCGCCGCACCAAGATTAAGTACCCGGTTACCGGTGACGTGGCTGCCACCATCGAGAACATCCTTCCGCACATTGATGAGAAGAAGGATCGCCGCTTCCTCGACAAGATGCTCAAGGAGCACTACAACAAGCTCAACCACGTGGTGGAGGCATACACTAAGAAGGCTGAGAAGATGAAGCCTATCCACCCAGAGTTCGTGGCCAACATCATCGATGAAGAAGCAGCTGACAACGCCGTCTTCACCGTCGACACCGGCATGTGCAACGTCTGGGGCGCTCGCTACATCACCCCGAATGGCAAGCGTGAGCAGATCGGTTCCTTCCGCCACGGCACCATGGCTAACGCACTGCCGATGGCCATCGGCGCACAGGCCGCTAACGAAGGTCGCCAGGTCATCTCCTTCTCCGGTGATGGTGGACTGTCCATGCTGATGGGTGAGCTGCTGACCGTGAAGCTGCACAACCTGCCGGTGAAGACCTTCGTCTTCAACAACTCCTCGCTGGGCATGGTCAAGCTGGAGATGCTGGTCCAGGGTCTGCCAGAGCACGAGACCGACCATGAGCACGTGGATTATGCCGCGATCGCAGAGGCTGCCGGCATCAAGCACATCCACATCGAGGACCCGAAGAAGGCCCGCAAGCAGATTCGCGAGGCCATGGATTTCGATGGCCCGGTTCTGGTTGACATGATCACCGACCCGAACGCTCTTTCCATCCCGCCGACACTGACCTTCGAGCAGCTGCTGGGCTTCTCCAAGGCCGCCACCCGCACCGTCTTTGGCGGCGGCGTTGGTCAGATGCTGCAGCTCGCGCAGTCCAACCTGCGCAACATTCCGCGCCCGTAGGCGGCTAGCCGCTAGTCCGCTACGTACTCCATCGTTTCGAACCGTGCAGTTTCGGGTGTAGCCGTCAAGAACATTTCGGCAAGGCCTGAAGACTGCACCATGGTGTGGAAAGAAAGCGCGTCTTCCTTTTCACTGAGATCAGGAAATGCGCCCCACAGTCTGACCGTCCGCCCGTCATGGAGCTGTCGGTTCCACAAATCCAAGTGGTACCACGTGCTCTCTCCAGAAGGGTCTATGCTCCTGCGGGATTGAATTCCGACTCCGGTGAGAACGGTTCCTTCGGGCAGCATGTCGCTTTCAAAGACCTCGTTGGTGAGTTGGTCGATGAATCGGAACTGTTCTTCGGACAACGTGAGTTTCTTGCGCACTTGGAATCCTTCTTCAGATTGGTTGCCGTGATTGCCATCGGTGAAGTCGACTTGGTGTTCACCTTACGTATTCCGGCCTGGTTGTTGGCGCCGTTGGCTAGGATGGGAGTTCACAGGTGATGTCCAGACTCCCTTCAGTGCCCTTGGAAGGCTGGGTGTCATTATTGCGAAATAGCAACAAGCACTCGCTGAAGGAAGTAACAAGAGCTAATGGACGACAATAAAGAAGTAAAAGTCCTCGTCGTTGATGATGAGCCCAACATCGTGGAGTTACTCACCGTTTCCCTGAAGTTCCAGGGTTTCGAAGTATTCAGCGCAAACTCCGGCACTGAGGCGCTGCGGGTGGCCCGCGAGGTTAATCCTGATGCCTACATCATGGACGTCATGATGCCGGGCATGGACGGCTTCGAGCTGCTTGGCAAGCTGCGTCAGGAAGGCCTCGACGGCCCGGTGCTTTACTTGACCGCAAAGGACAGCGTCGATCAGCGCATCCATGGCCTGACCATCGGTGCCGATGATTACGTGACTAAGCCGTTCAGCCTGGAAGAGGTTATCACCCGCCTGCGCGTTATCCTGCGCCGCGGCGCGAACGTCGATGACGCAAACAGTGACGCCACCATTTCCTATGCTGACCTCACCTTGAATGATGACACCCACGAGGTCACCAAGGGAGGCGAAATCATCGAGCTGTCCCCAACCGAGTTCAACCTTCTGCGCTACCTCATGCAGAACAAGGAAGTGGTGCTGTCCAAGTCCAAGATCTTGGACAACGTCTGGCACTACGACTTCGGCGGCGATGGCAACGTAGTCGAGTCCTATATCTCCTACCTGCGCCGCAAGATCGACACCGGCGATACGCAGCTTATTCATACTGTTCGCGGCGTCGGCTATGTTCTGCGCATGCCGCGTAACTAGTAGTTCGCCACAGTCCTTTTTCGAGTACTAATACATGAGCACTACCCACTCGGCGGCGGAATCTACGCTGCCTGAAACCCCGTCCGTTGCGGTTCCCTTCGGGGAGCGCGCTAAGCGACGCCGCGTGCAGCGCCCCAAAGCGATGCCGCTGCGCACGTGGCTTTTGGTGCTCATGGTCTTGGTCTCTGGCCTCGGCCTGGCGGGTGCCTCTTTGGCGGTGTCCTCGATTATGTCCGACGTCATGTATGGCAACGTCGATGATCAGCTAAAGGATGCCACCAACGGCTGGGCGCGCAATATGAGCAACGACTACTATTTGGGGGACTACTCTAGGCGCCCGCCTACGGAATACGTGGCGCTTAGCTACCTGCCGAATGGCACCGTTTTATACACCGGCCCCAAGACCAGCATGCCGGACGCGAAGAACCTCTACATCGGTGACGAGCCTGCCACCGTCGGTTCCGTTGGAAACGACGAAACCAAGTGGCGCGCCGTGGCCATCAAGGTCGATGGCACCGTGACCGTAGTGGCCAAGGATCTCACCCACGAGCGGCTTATTCTCCGCGGTCTAGCGATCGTGCAAATAATCATCACTGCCGTGGTCATGGGCATTATCGCCGTGGTGGGCATGTGGTTTATCCGCCGCGCGCTGCGCCCGCTGCGCGTCGTTGAAAAGACCGCCTCCGAGATTGCCGCGGGTGACTTGGACAAGCGTGTGCCGGAGTGGCCGAAGCACACCGAGGTTGGTCAGCTCTCGGCTGCACTCAACGTGATGCTGGGTCAGCTGCAGCGCTCAGTTGTCCAAGCTCAAGATAAAGAGGAGCAGATGCGCCGTTTCGTCGGCGATGCTTCCCACGAGCTACGCACCCCGCTGACCAGTTTGCGTGGCTACACCGAGCTTTATCGCTCCGGCGCCACCAAGGATGTGGATCTCGTCTTTTCCAAGATCGATGACGAGTCCAAGCGAATGTCGCTATTGGTGGAGGACCTGCTTTCTCTGACCCGCGCCGAGGGCTCGCGCCTGGACATGCGCACTGTGGATATGCTGGAGCTGGTGCTTTCCGTCGGTTCCTCCGCGCGTGCCGCGTTTGCCGGCCGCCAGATCGACGTGGTTAACGAGACCCACGATATTCCGGTGGTCAAAGGCGACCCTGATCGCCTGCACCAGGTGCTGCTCAACCTCGTCTCCAACGGCATTCGCCACGGTGGCGAGGAAGCCAAGGTCAAACTCACCATCCGCGAAGAGGGCGAGGGCACAGACAAGGCAGTGCTTATCGACGTCGCCGATGACGGCAAGGGCATGTCCCCCGAGGACACCAGCCACATCTTTGAGCGTTTCTATCGCGCGGATTCTTCCCGCACCCGCGATACCGGCGGCTCGGGCTTGGGCCTGGCCATCGTGAAATCTTTGGTGGAGCAGCACGGCGGCAGCATTGCCGTGAGCTCCCAGCTGGGGGAGGGCTCCACCTTTACGGTGCGCCTCCCAGCTTCATAATTAATCGGCCGCTAACGAGGCCTTCTCACGAGGACGCTGCTAGTTAGCGGCGTCCTTCTTCGTCGGTGCCCAAGTGCTGGCGAATACGCGTCGCTGCCTCATCCATGGCGGCAGGATCGGTGGCGTCGGCAGCAAATGCCTTGGCGAAGTCATACTCTTCCATCTTCTCGGTGGGGAAGAGGTGGATGTGGGTATGTGGCACGTCGAAGCCGGCGATGATGTAGCCAGTGCGTGGCGAGTTAAACGCCGTCTTGATAGCGGCGCCAATCTCCAGTGCCACCTCGTTGAGGTGTGCCCAGGTCTGTGGGTCGAGGTCGGTCCACTTATCTATCTCCTCAATCGGAACCACCAGAGTGTGGCCGTAGTTGAGGGGCTCGATGGATAAAAAGGCCACGCAGGTCTCGTCGCGGTAGACAAAGCGTGCAGGCAGTTCACCATTAATAATCTTGGTAAATACAGAAGACATGGTGACTAGGCTACCTCCAGTTAAGATGGACGGCATGCGCATTCTCGTAATTGGCTCGGGCGGCCGCGAACACGCCCTGCTCAAAGGTCTCAAGGCAGATCCACTGACCACTGAACTCCACGTTGCCCCAGGCTCGCCGAACTTCGATTCCCTGGCCACGGTGCATCCTGAGTACTCCAAGGTTGATGACCCAGCACAGATGCTGGAGCTGGCGCAGAAAATTGACGCCGAGCTCGTCGTCGTTGGCCCCGAGGTGCCGCTGGTTGCCGGCGTCGCAGATGAGCTGCGCGCCAACGGCATCGCCGTCTTCGGCCCCTCCAAGGAGGCCGCGCAGATTGAGGGCTCCAAGGCCTTTGCCAAGGACGTCATGAATGCTGCTGGCGTTCGCACCGCTCGCGCGGAGCAGCTGGTGCCGGGGGCTTCCGACGCCGACATTGAGTCCGCCCTCGACCGTTTCGGCCCGCACTTCGTGGTGAAAGATGACGGCCTCGCCGGCGGCAAGGGCGTCGTTGTCACCGACGACCGCGCTGCCGCGAAGGAACATGTAAACGAGGTTCACGCGGCAGGAAACCCGGTCCTGCTCGAGTCCTTCCTCGATGGCCCAGAAGTTTCCCTGTTCTGCTTGGTCGACGGCGAGACCGTCGTTCCGTTGCTCCCAGCGCAGGACCACAAGCGCGCCTACGACAATGACGAAGGCCCCAACACCGGCGGCATGGGCGCCTATACGCCGCTGCCGTGGCTGCCTGCCGACGGCGTGCAGCGCATCGTCGACGAAGTCTGCAAGCCAGTTGCCGCCGAAATGGTGCGCCGCGGCACCCCGTACTCCGGCCTGCTTTATGCCGGCCTCGCGTGGGGCAAGGAGGGCATCGCCGTTGTCGAGTTCAACTGCCGCTTCGGCGACCCAGAAACCCAGGCAGTTCTTTCCATGCTCGAGTCCCCGCTGGCTGAGGCGCTTAACGCCACCGCCACCGGCAAGCTTGCCGAGCTGGACGAGCTGAAGTGGAAGGACGGCTACGCCGTTACCGTCGTCCTGGCCGCTGAGGGCTACCCAGCCTCCCCGCGTAAGGGCGACGTCATCACCGGCCCGGGCCTGGATGATCCGAACAAGGTCCTCCACGCCGGTACCTCGCAAGCCGAAGGCTCGCGCGGTGTTGAAGAGGAAGTCGATGTCATCTCCAACGGCGGCCGCGTGCTCAACGTCCTGGGCCAGGGCGCCACACTCGCCGAGGCCCGCGCCGCCGCCTACGAGGTGCTAGAAGGCCTTAAGTTGGACGGCAGCTTCTACCGTCGCGACATCGGAAAGCGTGCCGAAGACGGCGAGATTTCCATCTAGCTTTTCTCTCGCACCCCCGTATAGCCCAGCTTGCTACCAAAAGGTACAGGCTGGGCTTTGTACATGGAATAATGTTTCCCGTGGCTGAAAAGAAGAACATTTCCAACGTCCTATCCTCCCGCTATGCCTCCGCAGAGCTTTCCAATATTTGGAGCCCGGAGTACAAGATCATCCTGGAGCGCCAGCTGTGGATCGCCGTCATGCGCGCGCAAAAGGATTTGGGAGTCGATATTCCAGCAGAGGCCATTGCGGCCTACGAGTCCGTGGTTGAGCAGGTGGACCTCGAGTCCATCGCTGCCCGTGAGCGCGTAACGCGCCACGACGTCAAGGCCCGCATCGAGGAGTTCAACGCCCTCGCTGGCTTTGAGCACATCCACAAGGGCATGACCAGCCGAGATCTCACCGAGAACGTCGAGCAGCTGCAGATTCATTCCTCGCTGCGCCTCATCCGTGACAAGGCCATCGCGGTCGTCGCGCGCATCGGCAAGCATGCGGCTGCTTACCAGTCTCAGGTCATGGCCGGCCGTTCCCACAACGTTGCTGCTCAGGCCACCACCCTGGGCAAACGCTTTGCTTCCGCAGCCGATGAGATGCTGCTGGGCATCGAGCGCGTCGAATCGCTCCTGGCTGCCTATCCGCTGCGCGGCATCAAGGGCCCGATGGGCACCTCCCAGGACATGCTCGACCTGATGGGCGGCTCCGAGGACAAGCTGGCCTTCCTGGAGACTGCGATTGCTGATCACCTGGGCTTCCACCGCATCTTCAACTCCGTTGGTCAGGTTTACCCACGCTCCCTCGACTTCGACGCCGTTTCCGCTCTGGTTGAGCTGGGCGCCGGCCCGTCTTCCTTGGCCACCACCATCCGCTTGATGGCTGGCAATGAGACCGTCACCGAGGGCTTCAAGGAAGGCCAGGTTGGTTCTTCCGCGATGCCACACAAGATGAACGCCCGTTCCTGCGAGCGCGTGTGTGGCTTCCAGGTCATCCTGCGCGGCTACCTCACCATGGTTGCGGATCTCTCCGGTCAGCAGTGGAACGAGGGCGACGTATTCTGCTCCGTGGTGCGCCGCGTTGCGCTTCCCGACGCCTTCTTTGCCCTCGACGGCCAGTTCGAAACCTTCCTGACCGTGCTGGACGAGTTCGGTGCCTTCCCTGCGATGATCGACCGCGAGCTCGAGCGCTACCTGCCTTTCCTTGCCACCACCCGCATCCTGATGGCGGCCGTGCGTGCCGGCGTCGGCCGCGAGACCGCGCACGAGGTCATCAAGGAAAACGCCGTCGCAGTGGCGCTGAACATGCGCGAAAACGGCGGCGATCAGGACTTGGTCGAGCGCCTTGCCGCCGACGAGCGCCTGCCGATGTCCGCCGAGGACCTGGAGGCTGCCTTGGCCGATAAGCACGCCTTCATCGGCGCTGCGGAGTCCCAGGTCAACCAGGTTCTTACCCGCATCAACAATCTGGTCAGCGAGCACCCGAAGGCCGCCGCTTATACCCCAGGCGAGATTCTCTAAAAGCGAATTAGGATAGGACTCATGCGCCCAGAACTTTCTTCTTATAAGCACCTTGCTTCCGGCAAGGTCCGTGACATCTACGACGTCGACGAGAACGCTCTGCTGATGGTCGTCTCCGACCGTATTTCGGCCTACGACCACTCCCTGGACCCGGCTATCCCGGACAAGGGGCGTGTTCTGACCGCGACCTCGAAGTTCTTCTTCGACGTCATCGATTTCCCGAATCACCTCGCCGGCCCGCTCGATGACGAGCGCATCCCAGAGGAAGTGCTGGGCCGCGCCATGGTGGTCAAGAAGCTCGACATGCTGCCTTTCGAGTGTGTCGCGCGCGGCTACCTCACCGGTTCCGGCCTAAAGGAATATAAGGAAAGCGGTACCGTTTGCGGCATCGAGCTGCCTGAAGGCCTTACCGAGGCCTCCCGCCTTCCAGAGCCGATCTTTACCCCGGCCACCAAGGCGGCGCAGGGCGAGCATGATGAGAACGTGTCCTTTGACGCGGTCGTCGCCAAGCTGGGCAAAGAGCGTGCGGAAGAGCTGCGCGCTGCCACCCTGCGCATCTACTCCGAGGCCGCCCGCATCGCGGAGGAGAAGGGAATCATCCTGGCCGATACCAAGTTCGAGTTCGGTCTCGATGAAAATGGCACCCTGATTCTGGCCGATGAGGTCCTAACCCCGGATTCCTCCCGCTACTGGCCAGCCGATACGTATGAGGAGGGCAAGGTTCAGCCTTCCTTCGACAAGCAGTACGTGCGCAACTGGCTGACCTCGCCGGAATCCGGCTGGGACCAGGCTTCTGATGCCAAGCCGCCGCGCCTGCCTGACGACGTCGTCGAGGCCACCCGTGCGCGCTACGTCGAGGCTTACGAGCGTCTTTCGGGAAACTCCTTTTAAGGCCTAAAGCCTTCGTTACGGTAGGGTTTCGAGAAATCTCACTACAAATAAGCCCCCTAATCTAGCGAGGAGAACATGACTGAATTGACCCCGCCGATTGCCGCAAAACACCCCATCACCCGCGAGTTTCATGGCTGCAGCTTCGTGGATGATTACGAGTGGATGCGGGATAAAGAATCCGCAGAAACGCTCGATTATCTGCGCGCGGAGAATGCTTATACTGAGCAGGAGACTGCGCACCTTGAAGAGCTGACTGAGAACATCTTCCAGGAAGTAAAGTCGCGCGTGAAGGAAACGGACATGTCCGTGCCTTCGCGCAGGGGCCAGTACTGGTATTACGGTCGCTCTGTCGAGGGCAAGAACTATGGCATTAGCTGCCGCGTTCCGGTGACCGAAGGTGCTGACCCGTGGACCGCTCCCGTTATTCCAGAAGAAGGCGCGCCTGAGGGCGAGGAAATCCTCCTAGATGCCAACGAGCTAGCAGAAGGCACCGAATTCTTCGCGATGGGTGCCTCCACCGTCTCTGACTCCGGCAACCTGCTGGCTTATTCCGTGGATACCGCTGGCGACGAGCGTTTTTCTCTGGTCATCAAGGACTTGCGTACCGGTGAGCTGCTCTCCGACCGCCTCGAAGGCATCTTCTACGGTGCGACCTGGGTGGGCGATGACTACATCTTTTACACCACGGTCGATGATGCCTGGCGTCCAGATACCGTCTGGCGCCACAAGGTGGGAACCGCGCAGTCCGAAGACGTGCAAGTCATGCATGAAGCTGACGAGCATTTCAACATCGGCGTCGGCAGTATTCGCAGCGAGAAGTACCTGTTCATCGTTATCGGCTCGAAGCTGACCTCAGAGACCTGGGTGCTGGATCGTACGGACCCGGAAGGCGAATTCCAGGTTCTGTGGCAGCGCGAAGCAGGTGTTGACTACGACGTCGACTATGCCGAGATCGACGGCCAGGCCTATTGGTTTGTCACCCACAACGCCTCAGGCCCGAACTTCACCCTGGCCACCACGCCGCTGGCAGTAGGGGAGGACCTCGCACCGCTCCGCGAGCTCGATGTGCTGATTCCGCATCGCGAGGATGTGCGCCTGGAAGGCGTGGATACCTATCGCGACCAGGTCGTCGTAGGCTACCGCCGCGCCGGCATCGGGCGTGCCGCAATCATGGATGTACGCCATGGTTGGTCCGAATTTAAGGAGTTAAACTTCAACGAAGAGCTCTACACCGTGAGCGTTGGCGGCAACCCGGAATGGGATGCACCGGTACTGCGCGTGAGCTACACCTCCTTCATCCAGCCTTCGCAGCTTTTCGATTACCGCGTCGAGACTGGCGAGTACACCTTGCTCAAGGAACAAGAAGTCCCGGGCGGTTACAACAAGGATGACTACGTTGCTTACCGCATGTGGACGCAGGCTTCCGACGGCACGCAGATTCCGGTCTCCATCGTGCACCGCGCTGATCTTGACCGCACCAAAGCTAACCCGACGCTTCTCTACGGATACGGCTCTTATGAAACCAGCATGGACCCGTACTTCTCCGTATTCCGTCTGTCCCTGATGGACCGCGGGATGATTTTTGCGATGGCGCACGTCCGCGGCGGCGGCGAGATGGGCCGCACCTGGTACGACAGCGGCAAGCTTCTGCAGAAGAAGAACACCTTCACCGACTTCATCGCGGTGGCCGATGACCTCATCGCGCGCGGCGTCACCACCGCAGATCAGATGGTGGCTGAAGGCGGCTCCGCCGGAGGCCTGCTGATGGGCGCGGTGGCAAACATGGCCCCGGACCGCTTCACGGCCATCCAGGCCTCTGTGCCCTTCGTGGACCCGCTGACTTCCATCCTGAAGCCGGAGCTACCGCTGACGGTCATCGAGTGGGAAGAGTGGGGCGACCCGTACCACGACCCAGAGGTCTATGACTACATGAAGTCCTATGCGCCTTACGAGAACGTCACTGCGCAGAACTACCCGGACATTTTGGCGATTACCTCGCTCAACGACACTCGCGTGCTCTACGTGGAACCGGCGAAGTGGATTGCCAAGCTGCGTGATACCGCAAAGGGCGGGCAGTTCCTGCTCAAGACGGAGATGGTCGCTGGCCACGGTGGTGTTTCTGGACGCTATGACAAGTGGCGCCAGAATGCCTTCGAGTACGCGTGGACCATTAACAAGGCCACGGGGTTGAAAGCTTAGACGCTCCTCGCCGCGCGGACTCGCGGTGGCTGTGCGATAATTGCACTTATGCATGGCCACCTTCTAGTTTCGATTTCCAGCATCTTTTCTGACACGCGGAAGCAAACTAGTAACCTCCTCAAAGAACTAGACCGGGAAGAAATCCCGGTCTCTTTGCTGGTTGCCCCACACATTGATGGCAATTGGCACCTGGCCAAGGATGACAAGACCTTAGGCTTTCTCAAAGAGCAGGAATCCGCGGGTAGGTTGCTTATTCTGAATGGCTTCGACCAAGCGGTGCAAGGTCGTCGCGCTGAGTTCGCTAACCTCGACTCGCACGAGGCCAATCTCCGTTTGAAGGGCGCCACGCGGCAGATGGCCAAGTTGGGCTTCGAGTCGAGCATCTTCGCACCTCCACGCTGGCGTATGTCGCCTGGCACCTTGGAGGTCCTACCGAACTTTGCTTTCGACGTCGCGGTCTCCACGCGTGGCATTCACGAGCTGCGTTCCGGCAAGTTCCACCAGACCCGCAACCTGTCCTTCGGCGAGGGCTTCGGCGCGGCGAAGTGGTGGCGCCGCAACATTATTCGCGCAGCTGAGCGCTCCGCGCTGCGTGGCAACACCGTGCGTCTTTCCATCTCTGGCCGCAACCTTAATGACAGGAAAGTGGTCTCTGACTTCATCAAGGCGGTTGACCGCGCCGCGAGCGCCGGCGCGCAGCCCGCGGACTACGGCGTCTTTTTGACGAAGCGCTAAAAGCCTCCCGCGGAAGTGCACGCCGAGCGTGCACCGAACGCACGGCACGCGTGCAAAAGCGTGCACCGAACGCGCAAAAACGCACAATTTGCCAATTAGACTGCTGAATCCGCGCTAATTCAGGGCACTATTTGGCAAATTGTGCGTAGGGAGAGGAGACGCTCCGGGGAAGACGCCCCGGAGGAAACGCTCCCGGGAGCCTAGAGCTTGAGGAAATCCCGGACCTGCGGTGGCAGGGCGTCGATGAGCTGGGGTGTCAGGAACTTCAGCGAACCGCCGAGCAACATTGCGATGCCGGGGACGGCAACCGCAAGGATCAATGCGATGATGCTGCCGGTGCTCGAACCAGAGCTAGAGCCGTTACTGGAGCTGGAGCCTTTGTTGGTGCCGGGCTTGCTGTCTGGGTCGGTGTCTGGTTCTTCGTCTGGGTTAGCGGCCGCCTTGCCCAGGCTGAATCCGACCTTGACCGGGTCGTGGTCGGAGGCGCGGAACGGGGAATCGTCGTAGAAGTCCACGATGTTGTAATTGCGGCGAGAGTACTCAAAGGCCACCGGCTCGTCGGCATTGATGTTCCACACCTGGGCGTCGGTTACCTTGCCGGATACAACCTCGTTTGCCAGGACGTGGTCGAGGGAACCCAACAGGCCAGAGAACTGGTAGGAGGCATCCGCGTGGTAGTCCTCAGCGGGAACGGTGTAGCCGCTGTCGCGGAAGACATCGATGGCATCGCCGTGGGTATAGGTGTTGAGGTCACCCATCACGAAGGTGGCCTTGTCCTGCCAATCTGGCTGCTTAGCCAGGTGCTCAAGAACGGCTTCGGCCTGTGCCTTGCGCACGTTGGGGTTATTGCCCTGGCCGTCGCCGGTGTCGGCGTCACCCTTAACAACGGAACCCTTGGACTTGAAATGATTGGCCACGGCCACGAAGGTCTCGTCATCCGCGGCGTCGACTGGCGCGAACTCCTGCGCTAGCGGCTCACGGGCCGTTCCAGTGAAGCGGTCGTCGACGAAGATGCGGGATTCACCAACCGGTGTGACGCGATCCTTTTTGTAGATAAACGCGGTGCGAATGACGTCCACGGTGTCCGGCAGCTTCTCCGGGGAGGTCACGTAGGCCCACTTCTCGGAACCAGCGGCCGCGTTGAGCTCGTCTGTCAGGTGCGCCAAGGCTTGGTCGCGCTTGGACTTGTCGCCGGTGACGCCGTAGCCGTCTTCGATTTCAGAAAGGGCGATGACGTCGGCATCAAGACCGTTTACGGCCGCGACAATCTTGCGCTGCTGGTTCTCGAAGGCCTCCGCGGTATAAGCACCGCGGGTCGTGCCGCGCTTGACGGTGACCGGGTTGCCGTTCATGTCATCGTAGGAGCTGCCGCCGTACTCCTCGCCAAGGGAGGTGAAGTAGTTCAATACGTTGAAGGCACCAATGGTGTATTCGCCTTCGACGTCGAGTGCGTGCAGTTCCTTTTCGCGGGAGTCTTCCCAGGTAATCGGCAAATCGCTGCCTGCCGTATTGCCCGTTACCGGTGCGGTGGGCTGGTAGCGCCACTGTTCATGGGAGTAACCCACGATGACCGGGTGCTGGAAAGTTACCTGGTCAGTGGTGCGCAGGGACTTGATGGTCTGTGCGTTGTCCTGCGCGATATATGGCAGCGGGGTGGATTGGTCAGACTCGAGGTAGTTTTTCGTGCGGCCATCGTCCAGCGTGACCAGCTTGGCGGCGTTGGAAGCGGCGAGTTTCTGTAGGTCGGAGTCTGGGTCTGTCGACGGGTCATAAAGGTCCGACGGCTGGCGGAGTGCCTCAGTGCCCGGCGCCAGGCCTACCTCGCCATACTGGTTGAGCGCGTAGTTGTTGGTCACGGTGTGGGTGCCAGGCAGCACCAGCATGTGCTCGTAGGCCTCACGGGCGACGTCGCCTTCCGGCAGGGCCTCCAGTTCGAGCGCGGTGACCTCCGGCAGGGGAGCATCGAGCTTCTCGACGGCATTTGCGGTTAGCTGGGTGGCGTCAAAGAACTCCGAGACCTTGCCAGAAACCTGCACGGAATCCCCGAGCTGCGGATAAGCAGAGGCTTCCTTGTTACCCATGTAAATAAACAGCGCCGGGGAAGCAGCAGGAGCCTCGTTTCCGGTGCCGCCGGTCTGGATAGTGAAGCCGTTGATGCCGCCCTCGGACCACACGCCAGTGACGACGCCCTTGGTCGTGACGTTCTGGTCTTTAACCGGAGACTGAGCGCCGGTTCCCTGGATTTCTTCGATGCTTAGCTCGCGGCCGGGGTCTGCAGGCTGCGTTGGTTCCTCTGGCTCAGCGGGCGTGGTTGGTTCGTTGCCGGAAGGCGTAGGAGTGGGCGTGCTGACATGGAAATCGGCAGCGTTGTCGTCGGTATCGGTGCCCGCCTCATCGCGAGAGACTGACTCTGCATTGGAGGTGCTTGGGGCGGGGGTGCCTTCTGCCAGCTGGGCGGAACCGTAACCGGCGAGGTCAACCTTGTTGCCGGAGGCGTCGTAAAGCTTGACCGATCCCTTCGAACCGGACAGGTTCAGGGAGGATTCCGCGTCTGGGGTAGGCAGTGGCGTGGAGCCGCCGCTGCCCTGGCCAGCTTGAATCAGGTAGTGCTTGCCAGCCGGAATCGCGCCGCCGAGAGCAGCCTTGCCGCCCGAGTTGCCACCGGCGGAAAAGTACTCGACGGACCAACCATCCAGCGAGACCTCGGCTTCGGTGGGGTTGAAGAGCTCGATGAAGTCGTGGGTAAAGGTCGCACCAGAGTTTCCGCCGCCGCCGTAAACCTCAGAAAGAACCACGGCATCACCTGCGGGCGCTGCATGGGCGGGGACGGTGAGAGTGGAGAAAGTGGAGATGAGCGCGGTTAAAGAAAGCGCGCGAAGAGAACGAGAGCGCATGAGAAACCTTGCAATAGGAGATATATGACCATTTGTTTCTAAGGCACCGCGCCGGGCTTGCCAAGCGTTCATCCCCCAGATGTCTTGGGGGTTTACATGCACGCCCAAAAGGTTTGTCTTGCGGTTCACCGGGTGTTTACGCGGGCTTTGCGGGGCAGGGGCGTGCGAACTGCGCACAATTTGCCAAGCAAGCCCGGAAAATCAGCAAATTTGGGCGCACTATTTGGCAAATTGTGCCCACGCGAGGCCTCGGTGCCAGTAATCCTCCAAACCGAACCACCCCCAACCCGCCGCCCTATAGAATTGGTTTTCGTTCCCCGCGGGAAATACTGTGGGCACTAAGTCGACTACCGAGTTAAAACTTGAGCTGAATGAAACTGGAGGCACGATGGTTCAGCGCGTGTATGTGGAAAATCGCGAGGGCGGGCATGCCGCTGCATTGTCGAAGGAGTACGGCGTCAACGTGCGCGTGCTCAATCGCTACGACGTAGAGGGCACCACCGATTCCGAATTTGCTACCGCGGTCAAGTTGGTTCTTTCAGAACCGCAGGTAGACACTATTTTTTCCACGCTGGACGAGGCTGGAGTTGCAGGCGGGGTTCTCGCCGTTGAACCGCTTCCAGGCCAGTTTGATCAGCGCGCCGATTCTGCCGCACAGTGCATTCAGTTCCTCTTTGAAAGGGAGCGCCCCCGCGTGCGCACCGCGGTGGTCTATGCGGTAGATGGTGAGATTCCTGCCGCCATGCGCAAGGATCTGATTAACCCCGTCGAGTCCCGTGAAGCAGCGCTGGAGCTGCCGGAGACTTTGGCATTGCACGTCGATACCCCCGCAGACGTTGAGACCCTTGAGGGTTTCACCGCGCTTTCCGACGCCGCCCTTCCCGAGTTCGTTGCCTCCCACGGCTTGGCCATGGACGCGGACGACGCCACCTTGATTCGTAACTACTTTGCTTCCGAAGACCGCGAACCCACCATCACCGAGCTCAAGGTGATTGATACCTACTGGTCCGACCACTGCCGCCACACCACCTTCGAGACCGTCCTCGATTCCATTACCTTCAATGAGCCGACCGTTGAGGCCGCTTACCAGGACTACCTCGCAGCCCGCGAGTCCATCGGCCGCGCTAAGCCGGTGACTTTGATGGACATGGGCACCATCGCTGGTAAGGTGCTGCGTGCCACGGGCAAGCTCGACGCCATGGACGTCTCCGAGGAGATCAACGCCTGCACCGTTCATGTCACCATCACCGTGGATGGCAAGGAAGAGCCGTGGCTGCTGCTGTTTAAGAACGAGACCCACAACCACCCAACCGAAATCGAGCCTTTTGGCGGCGCTGCTACCTGCATCGGTGGCGCAATCCGTGACCCACTGTCTGGCCGCGGTTATGTCTACGGCGCGATGCGCATCTCCGGCTCCGGTAACCCGCTGGAGACCACCACTCGCGCAGGCAAGCTGCCGCAGAAGACCATTGCCCGCGTGGCAGCTGCCGGCAATTCCTCCTACGGCAACCAGATTGGCTTGGCTACCGGCCTGGTTGATGAGGTCTATCACCCGGGATACGTCGCCAAGCACCTCGAAATGGGTGCGGTAGTGGCGGGCGCACCGGCGGCGAACGTGCGTCGCGAAGTTCCGGCGGCGGGTGACCTCGTGGTGCTCGTCGGCGGTGCAACGGGCCGTGACGGTATCGGTGGCGCTACTGGTTCCTCCAAGTCGCACACCGTGGAGTCGCTGACCACCGCGGGCGCGGAGGTGCAGAAGGGTAACGCGCCGGAGGAGCGCAAGCTCCAGCGCCTGTTCCGCAACCCGGAGTTTTCCAAGCTCATCAAGCGCTGTAATGACTTCGGCGCCGGCGGCGTCGCCGTCGCAGTGGGCGAGCTGGCGGATTCGCTGGAGATCAACCTCGATGCGGTCCCGAAGAAGTACGAGGGCCTGAACGGCACCGAGCTGGCTCTGTCCGAATCCCAGGAGCGCATGGCCACCGTCGTTGAGGCAGGCGACCTCGACAAGCTGATCGCGCTGGCTAACGAGGAGAACCTCAACGCCGTGGTCGTTGCGGAGGTCACTGACTCGGGCCGCATGCGCATGCATTGGCGCGGCAACACCATCGTTGACCTTTCCCGCGAATTCCTAAACACCAACGGCGCCGACAAGCACGTCGACGTCGAGGTTGCCCCCGCCGCTGATTGGCGCGGCGCGGCCCGCGAGTGGGCACGCCAGGAGGACTTCAACGCGTCCTTCCTCGGCATGGCCTCCGACCTCAACGTGGCTTCCAAGCAGGGCCTGTCTGAGCGCTTCGACTCCACCGTCGGTGCCGGCACCGTGCTGATGCCTTTCGGCGGCACCCGCCAGGCCACCCCGATCCAGGCCACGGCACACACCCTGCCGGCGCTGGGAGAGACCACCAACTGCTCCGTGATGTCCTGGGGCTACAACCCATACGTCACTGAGGCCAGCCCGTTCCACGGGGCCTACCTCGCGGTGGTGGAGTCGGTGTCTAAGCTGATTGCTACCGGCGCCTCCTTCGACGAGACCTACTTGTCTTTCCAGGAGTACTTCGAGCGCATGGACTCCGCTGCGGCGTGGGGCAAGCCGGCTGCCGCGCTGCTGGGCACCATCAAGGCCCAGCTTGGACTCGGCGTCGCCGCGATTGGCGGCAAGGACTCCATGTCCGGCACCTTCGAGGAGCTCAGCGTCCCGCCGACGGTCATCTCGGTTGCCGTCAGCCACGACGATGCCACGCACATGGTGCCGAACTACTTCAAGGCAGCGGGCCACAAGGTCACGCTTTTCCAGCCGGAGATCGCTGGCGCAGAGGATACTGCGCTGGCCGGCCTGCCCACCCCAGATTCCCTGGTTGCCAACTTCCGCACCGTGACGGAGCTGCTGCGCTCCGGCAAGGTCATCTCCGCTTACACCCCGGGCTTCGGCGGCCCTGCCGAGTCCGTGCTGAAGATGGGCTTGGGCGAGGGCATCGGCTTCGCCTTTACTGACGACGCCCCGCTCTACGACTATGCCTACGGCGCCTTCGTCCTGGAGTGGGCAGACGGCGAGGAGCCAACCGCGGGCTCGGTTATTGGTGAGACCGCCGAGGGCGGCTTCACCTACCGCGGCACCGAGGTTTCCTTTGCCGACGCTGAGGCCGCCTACCTGGGCACTCTCGTAGAGATCTACCCGAGCTTCGTTGAGCAGACTGGTTCGGTTTCCCTGGCAGACGCCACTTCTTCGGTCTCCGCATCTGAGGCACCGACCATCACTCCGACCCACGGCGGCGCCAAGGCTTCCGCTCTCATCCCGGTCTTCCCGGGTACCAACTGCGAGTACGACTCCGCCCGCGCGCTGCGTCGCGCTGGCATCGAGCCGGAGATCCTCGTGGTGCGCAACCGCACCCCGGAGGACATTGTTGAGTCCGTCGACCGCATGGCCGCGGCTTTGGATCGCTCCCAGATGCTCTTCCTGCCGGGCGGCTTCTCTGGTGGCGACGAGCCGGACGGTTCCGCGAAGTTCATCACGTCCTTCCTGCGTAACCCATCGCTCACCGCGGGTGTGCAGGGGCTTCTCGACGAGCGCGGTGGCCTGGTCCTCGGCATCTGCAATGGCTTCCAGGCGCTGATCAAGCTGGGCTTGGTGCCGTTCGGCAAGATTTCTGAGCCGGGCACTGAGACCCCGACGCTGACCTTCAACACGATTGGTCGCCACCAGTCGCGTATTTCGCGTGTGCGCGTGGTCAATAACGCATCGCCGTGGCTGTCCAAGATTAACGAGGGCGACGTCTTCACCGTCCCGATTTCTCACGGCGAGGGCCGCATCACTGCTGGTGAGTCCGAGTGGGAGCGTCTAAAGGCAGCTGCCGTCACCCAGTATGTCGACGTTGCTGGTAACCCGCTGATGGATATCTCCGTTAACCCGAACGGCGGCCTCTTCGCCCTTGAGGGCATCATGTCCGAGGATGGCCGCGTCCTAGGCAAGATGGGCCACTCTGAACGCATCTCGGCATCTACCTACAAGAACGTGCCGGGCGAGTACGATATGAAGCTCTTCGAGTCTGCGGCAGAGTACTTCCGCAAGTAGTTCCGAGCCCGGCTGGTTGGGTCCCCCTGGTTGGGTCCCATTCCTTGGCTCCCTTTGCTAGCAAAGGGAGCCTTTTTACCCCAAAACACAAAACTCCACTCGCAATAGGACCCAACCAATGGGACCCAAAGACGGGGACCCAAAGACGGGGACCCAACCGGGGTGGAAGCCTCAGAGCGAATGGAGTTCGTGATGCCCAGGAGAAATCGCGTGAGCGCCGCGACTTAAGCGCCGATTGCGCGCGCGATGGTCTGCGCCCAGCTGACCTTCATCTCGTGTGTAAAGAGCCCGAAGGAGTGCGAACCCTGCTCGCTGTAGTAGCGGTTAACGTTCACGCCGGCGCGGCGCGCGTTGTGCGTGAAGGTCTCGGTGCACTGGTTGGCAACCACCTCAACTGCACGCGGGCCAACGCTGGTCACCGGGTTGATGTTGTTGCCATCAATCGGACCCGGGTTGCCGGATGCAGAAGCCACGAAGACATCTACACCGCGCAGGCGACCCGGATTGAAGTTCGGGTCATGGTCCGCCCACTGCGGCGAGCCCGGCAGACCCCACGCGTTGAAAGAGGAGCCGCCTCCGTAAGCCATCATTGCCGTCGAGGTCAGAACGCCCGTCGGATCAGAGCGCACTGGGCAGCCAGAGTAGGAAGCGGCCGCCTTGAAACGCTGTGGCGCATGCGCCGCGATATCGAGCGCCGCCGCACCGGTGGAGGAGAGGCCGCCGATGGCATCGCGGCCGGTGCCGTGGAATTCGGCGTCGATAAGCGGCGGAAGCTCCTGGGTCATGTAGGTGTTCCACTTGTTTACGCCCAGGATTGGGTCGGCCTGGTTCCAGTCCGTGTACAGCGAGTATGGGCCGCCAAGCGGCATGACTACGTTGACGTTTTTATCCGCGAACCATGGTCCGACGTCGGTATGCGTCATCCAGTTCATGCCCTCCTGGCCGCCCTGGATGCCAGGCAGGAGATAGAAGCTCGGGCGCGGTTGGTCGCCGCCCGGCAGCAGCACGTTGTTGGTGATGATTTCGCGGTTGGCAGGAGACCACACGTCGACGACCCAGTGGTTGCCGTTGATGTGGCGTTTGCCCACGATCTTGGCCTGGTCACCCAGCCAAGGCTGCGGGTTGGTCACGCGCGAGGAGACCTTCTCCAGGTGGCTCGACTGCGCCATGGCGGGGGTGGTGGTTGAGCCGATCGTCAGCGCGAGGACGCCGGCGGCAGCGACGGACTTGAGCAGGGTTCCAATGGAGCGTGTGGAAGTCATAGTGGGAGCAAGTGTACAAGGATTTTTCAGCTTGTATAAGTATTTCCCAGGAAAAGTTGAAAAAAGATTCAACTACTGAGACTAAAGTGGCACGCGCTATTCGATGCCGAGCGCTGGCCCGAGCGTCGTCTCCCAGGCCGTGTACAGCTGCGCTCCGAAGAAGATTTCGTAGTCGGTCGAATCCGGTCAGGCCTCGCCGATTTCGGAGGTGGTGCAAAATTTAATAAGCATAACAAAATAGTGGGCATTTCCTTGAAAGCGTCGGACGGGCGCCGTATAGTTACGGCGACGTAAGTTTTCTCCGAAGTGAGGCGGCTACCCATTGATGGCTAACAAGGAAAACACTGCGCTATTAGAAGGGGTGGAGCAGGCGCCACCTGAGGGGCTCGTCGAGCGGCGCTATTTCATCGCTGACCGTGGCCCACGCCCCCTCACTCGCGGCTGGGGCCACTTTTTTGCCGCGATTTGCTCGGTGATCGCATCTACTGTGCTGATTACCTATTCCTGGATGACGCTGCCCTGGTGGCACGCGCTAGCCGTTACCGTCTACGGCGTCGGCGTAGTGGGCTTGTTTGGCGTGTCCGCCCTTTATCACCGTTGGCCATGGCCGAGCTTGCGGGCAGTGCGTTGGTGGCGTCGGGCGGATCACGCAACCATCGCTGTCTTTATTGCGGCGACGTATACGCCGCTGTGTGCCATCGTCTTAGACGTGAAGCAGGCATCGCTCATGCTGGCTATTGCTTGGGCTGGGGCAATCTTGGGTGTCATCCTGAATCTGTTGTGGATAGACCATCCACGCTGGCTCGATGTGGTGGTCTATCTGGCATTGGGATGGTTGGTGGTCCCACTCATTCCCACCCTGTGGGGTGCCGCTGGCGCCGTAGTTGTGTGGCTGCTTTTTGCCGGCGGAGTGATCTATTCGCTAGGCGCTTTGGCCTATGGCTTCAAATGGCCGGGCCGCAACGCCCGGTGGTATGGCTACCACGAGCACTTCCACAGCGCGACTATCGCGGCTGCGGTTGTGCACATGGTGGCCATTTGGATGGTCGTGGCGGCCTAGGCGTTCAAATGGGGACAGGCGCCTAATCGCGCGGCGGGTCCACGCCGGCTTCGGTGAGCATTGGGATGTTGGATACCTCGGAAGGCAGGCCGAATGCGTCAACCAGAACCACGGACCACGGTGCCAAAGAATCCACCAGATCATTGATTGCAGCGCGGGCGGCCTTCATACGGCCGGCCGGAAGCAAGTTGTGCTCCTGATACCAGCCCGCGTGCTCGACCAGCGTGGACAGCACGAACAGGTGACGTAGCTGCTCGAAGACCTGGCGTGCGAGGGACCCTACCTCCAGGCGGTCTTCCGCCTCAATCATCGCTTGGACCAGCAGCGTATCTACACGGGCCCAGCCTGCCGCGATGAGGTGATCCTGGCATTGGTCCACGATGGCGGCTGCCTGCACCTTGTCGGCCTTGCGGGCCGGCTGGATACGACGAACGAGAGAAAGCAGGACGGACTGGGCACGGTCGTCGATGAGCTTGGCTTGGTAGACGGCGTCGAAAAGCGATGCCTCGTTCGGATTGACCAGGTCCACCAGCCCCTGCAGACGCGTGGTGAAACCAGTGCGGCGGCGCACGACTTCAGTGGCGGTCGTCGCGGCATAGCGCACGGTATCCCATGGAGACATGTCATTCATCGCGCGGCCGTAGGCGGTGAGCAGGTTCTTGCCCACCATCTGAATCAGCACGGTGTTATCGCCTTCAAAGGTGGCGAAGACATCGGAGTCGGCGCGGTAGGTGGTCAGGCGGTTTTCTGACATATAGCCCGCGCCGCCGCAGGCTTCACGGCATTCCTGAATCGTGCGGATGGCGTGCTGGGTCTGTGCGGCTTTAATCGCGCCGGCCAAAGACTCCATCTCGCGGGAGGCATACTTTTGCTCCTCGGTGGGAGTGGTCACGGACCACGAGCCTGCCTCCTGGCTGTCATTCATCTCCTGGTAGCGCTCCAGAATTTGGTTGTGCAGCAGGTGCAGCGCATAAGAGCGCGCCAGCGGGATGAGCAGGCGGCGGCGGTGCTGGCGGTGATCGATAAGGTGCTTTTCGGCGCCGGTTGCGCCTTCGAATTGGCGGCGTCGGTTGGCGTAGCGCACCGCGATGTCCAGCGAGGCCTCCGTGGCGGCGCCCGCGGCACCAGCCACGCCCATGCGCCCGCGGATCAGCGTGCCGAGCATGGTGAAGAAGCGGGCGTTGGGGTTTTCAATCGGCGAAGAATACCTGCCGTTTTCATCGACGTCTGCGAAGCGGTTGAGCAGGTTTACACGCGGTACGCGCACGTTGTCGAAGCGGAGCGTGCCATTATCGACGCCCACGAGTCCACCCTTGTGGCCGTGATCGCCCAAGGTGATGCCCGGCAGCGCGTTGCCTTGCTCGTCACGAATCGGAACGATGATGGCGTGCACGCCGTGGGTGCGGCCATCGCTTTCCGGGGTCATAAGCTGCGTGAACACGACGGCGGCACGGCCGTCCTGGGCGGCGTTGCCGATGTAGTTCTTCACCGCGGTATCGCTCGGGGTATTGATGATGAATTCATCGGTTTCCGGGTCGTAGTTCGCCGTGGTCTCAAGGGATTGCACATCAGAGCCGTGGCCGCGTTCGGTCATGGCGAAACAACCAGGTAGCTCCAGGGATGCGGCCTTTTGAACCCACTCGATGTGGCGCTCGGTGCCGAGCTGGTCGAGGGCGCCGCCCCACAGTCCCCACTGCACGCCGGACTTGATGGCGAGTGAGCCGTCGACCCAAGCCAGGCCTTCGAGTGTGAAAGTGGAAAGAATCGGTTTGCCGGGCCCGCCATTGTCGCGGCGCAGACCTTTTTGGAAACCGCCGAAGTCGCGCACCTTAGCGAGATTGTTGAAGGTATGTGCGCGCTGCTCGGCGACGGAGAGATCCGGATGCGGGAAGAGCTCCGGATCATTGATGAACTCGCGTAGCTCCTGACGGAAAGCGGCGTGTGGGCCATCGAGTAGGTTGCCCAGCTCGGTAGCTACGGATGGCTTCGGTGTCTTGGGCAGGCGGCGCGGGCTGCGCGGCTCTGCTTGGGCGGTGGTGGAACGAAGATTTGCTCGGTTTGCCTCGGTGGAGGAAGCAGCGCTGGAATCCTTGCTTTGAGTCTTGAGGAGTGCCATGGTTTTTCCTTCTTTGGGCGGCTGCTTTTGGCAGCCGGGGATTTTTGGGGTGCGGGTTAGCGTTCGATGATGGCGGCCACGCCTTGGCCGCCGGCGGCGCAGATGGAGATAAGAGCGCGGCCGCCGCCTGCTTCCTGCAGGACCTTCCCGGCGGTGGCGAGGATGCGCGCCCCGGTGGCCGCGAAGGGGTGGCCGGCAGCCAGCGAAGAACCCTTGACGTTGAGCTTGCTGCGGTCGATGGGGCCGAGCGCGCCGGGCAGGCCGAGGCGCTCGCGGCAATAGGTCTCGTCCTCCCACGCATTCAAGGTGGCAAGGACTTGCGAGGCGAAGGCTTCGTGGATTTCGTAGAAGTCGAAATCTTGCAGGGTGAGGTTGTTGCGCTCGAGGAGGCGTGGCACCGCATAGGTCGGCGCCATGAGAAGGCCGTCTCCGCCGTGCAGGAAGTCCACTGCGGCGGTCTCGGAATCAACTAGGTAGGCGAGCGGCTCGAGGTTATGGCTTGCGGCCCAGGATTCGCTGCCCAGGAGGGTGACTGCCGCGCCGTCGGTAAGCGGCGTCGAATTGCCGGCGGTCATTGTGGCCTGGGTACCGTGCTGCTCGGCATCGCGCTTTCCAAAAACCGGCTTTAGCTGGCCGAGCTTTTCTGGCGTGGAGTCAGGACGGAGGTTGGTATCGCGGTTAACACCCATGAAGCCGGTGCTGAGGTCGTTAAAGAAACCTTCCTCCCAGGCCTGATGAAGCTTCTGGTGAGAAGCGAGCGCGAGCTCGTCCTGGGCGGCGCGGCTTACGCCCATTTTGCGGGCCGTGATAGCCGCGTGGTCGCCCATGGAAAGCCCCGTGCGCGGCTCGCCGTTTTGGGGCTGCTCGGGCGCGAGCTGGGCGGGGCGAATTGAGCCGATGAGCTTTGCACGTTGGGAAAGAGTCTTTGCGCGGCTGAGTCCGATGAGGGTGCGCCGCAGGGAATCGTTTACGGCAAGCGGGGCGTCTGAGGTGGTATCCGTGCCGCCGGCGATGCCGGATTCGATGCGGCCGCGGGCAATGGCGTCACCAACATGGATGGCGGCGGCCAAAGAGGTGCAGCAGGCCTGCTGCATGTCGAGCGCCGGGGTAGTAGAAGTAAGCGCCGAGCCAAGGACTACCTCGCGGGTGAGGTTGAAGTCTCGCGAGTGCTTGAGTACCGCGCCTGCTGTTACGAGCCCTACCCGTTCCTCGTGCAGGCCGAAGCGCGCGACGAGTCCGTCGAGGGCGCTGGTGAGCATGTCTTGATTGGAGGCGTGCGCGTATTCCTTGTTGGAACGGGCAAACGGAATGCGGTTGCCGCCCAAGATTGCGACGCGGGGCGAACTGCTGGTCATTGCGACTCCTTGCTGGGAAACCAGAGGTGGAAAAGTTTTCACTGGAATGTCCTAAATCACATTCCGAATGATAGTGTTAGTTGTATCACTCAATTAACTAACCTTGCAACCTCTTACAAAAAGGCTTGCAACCTTGTTAAAGGAAGGATTTCGAATGCCCAAACTCAATTTCGCCGAGAAACTAATCAACTCTCCAGTGGCCGCGAAGGCGGGCGTGCCGCAGGGCTATCCGCTGCGCCGCTTCACCCCCGGGGAGTCGGCTTTAGGCGCCCCAGTGGTCATTGATTCTGCAGGAGCGGGCCGCATCGCCCACTTCCTTTCCACTGCGCTCGCAGTGGACTATCAGCTGCTTTCGGTGGAGGCGGAAACTGGGCGGGGTGCGCTGGTATTCGACGCCACCGGAATCGAGGAGCCAGAGCAGCTGCGAGAGCTCTACGATTTCTTCCATCCGCAGCTGCGCAACCTCGCACCGAATGCACGCTTGCTGGTCATCGGCACCACCCCGGAGAAAACTGCGACCATCGATGCCCGCATTGCCGCCCGCGCCCTCGAGGGCTTCACGCGTTCGCTGGCTAAGGAGATGCGCAAAGGCGGTACCGTGAACCTCATTTGGGTCGAACCCGGCGCCACGGCGGAAATCGAATCCACGGTGCGCTTCTTCCTCTCCGGTAAGTCAGCGTTCGTAGGCGGCCAGGTGGTGCGCGTGAAGGCCGCTACCGCCGAGGCGGACGCAGACTGGCAGGCGCCTTCTCAAGACCGTCTCGCCGTGGTCACCGGCGCAGCCCGGGGCATCGGCGCCACTATCGCGGAGGTGCTGGCTCGCGATGGCGCGCAAGTCATCTGTATCGACGTCCCCGTCGCGAGTGAGCACCTCAGCAAAACGGCAAACAAGGTCAAGGGCACCGCGCTACCGCTGGACGTTACTGACCCGGGTGCTGCCGCGATCATCGCAAAGCATGCGCAGCGCCACTATGGCCGCCCCATCGACGTCATCGTCCACAATGCCGGCATTACCCGTGACAAGCTGCTGGCAAATATGAACGAGGGGCAGTGGGACGCCGTCCTCGCCGTTAACCTCATAGCTCCAGTGCGTATCACCGAGGCGCTGCTGGATAGCGGAGATCTTGCAGCCGGGGCAGCGGTGGTGGGCGTGTCTTCCATGGCGGGAATCTCCGGCAACCGTGGCCAGACCAATTACGCCACCACCAAGGCCGGCATCATTGGGCTGGTTGATGCCCTCACCCCGGTACTGGCAGACAACGGTTCGACCATCAACGCGGTGGCGCCGGGATTTATCGAAACTGCCATGACCGCAGCCATGCCCACCGGCCCACGTGAGATTGGCCGCCGCATCAATTCCCTGCAGCAGGGCGGCTTGCCAGTTGACGTCGCCGAGACCGTCGCCTACTTCGCCGCCCCGGCCTCCGCGGCGGTCACGGGTAACACCGTGCGCGTGTGCGGCCAGAACATGATGGGAGCGTAAATGCTAGACCGCAATGTGCAGAACCTGAAAGAGATTCCGCAGCTTTCCAAGCTTTACCGCAAGCAGGTGATAAAGGCGCTGCCCGGTGTTGCGGGAAAACGCGTTATCGATGACCCACCAATTGCCTACCGGGTAGAAGGTGTACACATTGATCCGGAGCATCTTGCTGCTTATTGCCAAGCAGTGGGTTTCCGCCTGGGCAACGAGGTTCCGGTTACCTACCCTTATGCGCTGGCCTTCCCGCTAGCGGTCAAAGTCATGGACTCGCCGGGTTTTCCTTTCCCCGCCATGGGCATTGTTCATCTTTCAAACAAGATTGAACAATTCCGCCCTTTGCACGTGGAAGATGCTTTTACCATCGACGTCCACGCGGAGAACCTGCGCAGCCACCGCAAGGGGCTGGTGCTCGACATGATTACCTCCATCTATGTAGAAGGCATCTTGGTCTGGCAGCAAACCTCCGCATTCCTGGGGCCAAAAGCGCACTTTTCTTCCTCCACCCCGGCAGATGTGCAGGTAAGGCCAGAGGCCGCCCGCTTCCTGCCGCAGCCGGAAAAGCCCGCGCTGGGGGTAACGGCTATTGCGACGCTGCGTTTTAGCCCGGAAGCCGTAAAGACCTACGCGGCCGCTTCCGGGGATAAGAACCCCATTCACACCTCCCGGCTGGGCGCGAAGGCCTTTGGTTTTCCGAACACGATTGCCCATGGCATGTTCACCCACGCCAAGATGCTCACTGCGTTTGAGGGGCGCCTGCCCGATGCAGTGCGCGTGCAAGCAGACTTCTACAAGCCGGTCATATTGCCGGCCACCACGGCGCTTTTTAAACAAAAAGAAGGCTCCGGTTGGAACGCGCAGCTGCGCCAAGCCAAAAACGTTGAAAAGCTCCACGTTGCCGTCAACGTGGAGCCAGCGCACTAATCCAAGTGCTGGTGCTGCGGAGCCACAACCAGTGGCTTCGGGGAGTACTTTCCGCGCAGCTCGCGCAGGATGCCGGCGTGCTCCCACAGCGCCTTGTCCTCTGCCGTCTTCGGCGTGAACTGACGGGCTGCCATCGGCTGCCAGTCGGCGTCCATCGCCATATAAGAAACCGTGGCGTGGATGGCAGTCTCCAGATTCTGGCGTCCACCGCGCGGGTTGCCAGAGCGGACGTGGATGGACATCTGCATGGAGCGCGCATCGGTGCGCATCATACGGGCATCCACCTCGATGAGGTCACCGATGGCAATCGGCTGGTAAAAGCGAATACCGCCGGCATAAACGGCCACGGTGTGCTCGCCCGACCACTCCATGGTGCAGGCCGCGCCCGCCTCATCGATCCACTCCATGGCGGTGCCGCCGTGGACCTTGCCGCCCCAATTGACGTCGGTCGGCTTTGCTAGGAAGCGGTTGATCATGCGCGGGGCGTCGGAAGGCCCGTCATAAGTCTGCTTTTCCATCTCATCCTCGATGGCTCGGCGCAGCTCGATGCGGGACTCGGCCGCCTCCCAGACACGACGTTGGTCGTCGGAAGTCGGCTCAAACGGTGGCACAGGGGTGGATTTACCCGTTTCCGGATCCTTCGCCACGAAAATAACCAAGCAATCGCAAGCGCGCGTGAAGATGCCATCGCGTGGGTCTGCGGAAAGGACTTCGTTGACGATGTGCATCGAAGAACGGCCTGTCATGGCGATTCGCGAGCGCACCTCCACCAAGTGCCCGGAAGGAATCGGGCGAGTGAAATGGATGTGGCCCACATAGGCGGTAACGCAGTAGGCACCGGACCACTGGACCGCGCACGCATACGCTGCCTTGTCGATCCACTCCAAGACGCGGCCGCCGCCAATGCCCTGCGCACCAGCGATGGTCATATCCGTGGGCGCCGCCATGAATCGGAGGGTGATCGATGGCGACTTCGCGGTTTCAGTATTCTCTTGTTCCGGAAGGGTTAGTGACATGCATAGAAAGTTATCAGGGAGGCCGAATTAGCGCATGAAAAATAAGGTAGACCCAGCGGCCACGCGCGCTGCCGTGGTGGCGGTCCAAGACTGGATAAAACGCCCCGATGAGGTGGAAAAACCAGGTAGGGCATTGCTTGCCGATGCCGTCCGTCGCACCGCCCGCACCCTCGAAGTCGACGCGCCGGGCCATTCCGTGGAGCTGCGGGTGCCCCCATTCGTGGCAGTTCAATGCATCGAAGGTCCTCGCCATACGAGGGGTACCCCACCCAATGTGGTGGAGATGGACCCATTGACGTGGTTGCAGCTGGCCACGGGCCTGCTCCGCTGGGAAGAAGCCGTTTCCGCCGCTCGCCTCGAAGCTTCCGGCTCCCGCTCCGGCGAAATCGCAGGATGGCTGCCAGTCATTCCGTTAGTTTCTACTGCCCACAACGACTAGGATTAGCGCCGTGGTAGCTGAAAGAACTCCCCATATCACCAATCTCGATGATCACAACGAGACCGAACCCCGCGAGGAATGCGGCGTCTTTGGCGTCTGGGCTCCGGGGGAAGAGGTTTCGAAGCTGACCTACTTTGGTCTCTTCGCCTTGCAGCACCGCGGCCAGGAGGCCGCCGGTATCGCAGTCGGTGACGATGACAGCCTTGTCGTATTCAAGGATATGGGCCTGGTGTCCAATATCTTCGATGAATCCATCCTGGCCTCTCTTCAAGGCAACGTCGCCGTAGGGCATACCCGGTACTCCACCGCAGGCGGCAAGGAATGGGCCAACGTACAGCCCATGTTTGCCACCACCTCCAATGGCATCGACATTGCCTTGGGCCATAATGGCAACCTTGTTAACTACTTGGAGCTGCGCGAGGAAGCAGTAGAGCGCGGGCTGGTTGCACCGCAGCAAGAGTCGGTTTCCGATTCCATGTGCTTGTCCATGCTGCTTGCCGACGGCGTGAGTGATAGCGTCAGCATCTTCGAATCCGCTCGTGCGCTGCTCCCGCGTGTGAAGGGCGCATTCTGCTTGACCTTTACCGATGGGCACACGCTCTACGCTGCGCGTGACCCACACGGCGTGCGCCCGCTGGTGCTGGGCCGTTTGCCAAAGGGCTGGGTAGTAGCTTCGGAGACGTGTGCGCTCGACATCGTCGGCGCGCAGTTCATCCGCGAGATTGAACCGGGCGAGCTCATCTCCATCGACGAGGCGGGCATCCGCTCGGAGAAGTTCGCGGAGCCAACTCACCACGGTTGCGTCTTCGAGTACGTCTACCTGGCACGTCCTGACACCGACATCAAGGGCCGTTCGGTGAATGCGACGCGTGTGGAAATCGGGCGTCGCCTAGCGCGGCAATACCCGGCCCCAGATGCGGACCTAGTCATTCCAGTGCCTGAGTCCGGTAACCCGGCGGCCGTGGGCTATGCCCGCGAGTCCGGAATCACCTTCGCGCACGGCCTGGTGAAGAATGCGTACGTTGGCCGCACCTTCATTCAGCCCACCCAGACGCTGCGCCAGCTGGGCATTCGCCTGAAGCTGAACCCGCTGCGCGAGGTCATTGAGGGCAAGTCCCTGGTGGTCGTGGATGACTCTATCGTGCGTGGCAACACCCAGCGCGCGCTGATTCGCATGCTGCGCGAGGCGGGCGCGGCGGAGGTGCACGTGCGCATCGCTTCGCCGCCAGTGAAGTGGCCATGCTTCTATGGCATTGACTTCGCCTCCCCGGGCGAGCTCATTGCGAATGCGAATCCGTCGGATGACCCAGAGGTAGTCTGCAAGACTATCTGTGACGCCATCGGTGCGGACTCCCTCGGCTTCGTCTCCATCGATGAGATGGTCGCCGCGACCCAGCAGCCTCACCATGAGCTGTGCACCGCCTGCTTTGACGGTGTCTACCCACTCGGCCTCCCGGCCGGCAACCCGAACGCTGAGGCCGTGCGCTCCCTGCTCGGCGAAGAATCCTAAAACACAAGGCAAGGAACAAAAATGAGCGAGAATACTTACGCGGCAGCTGGCGTCAGCATCGAAGAAGGCGACCGCGCCGTCACCCTGTTTGCGCCGCACGCAAAGCGTGCAACCCGACCGGAGGTCATGGGCGGCCTGGGCGGCTTCGCGGGCCTGTTCAAGCTGGGCGAATACAAAGAGCCGGTCCTGGCTGCAGGCTCCGATGGCGTTGGCACCAAGCTGGCTGTTGCGCAGGCGATGGACGTCCACGACACCATCGGTATCGACCTGGTTGCAATGTGCGTCGATGACCTCGTGGTGTGCGGCGCGGAGCCGCTATTCCTGCAGGACTACATTGCCGTGGGCAAGGTCGTACCGGAGAAGGTCGCAGAGATTGTGAAGGGTATCGCTGAGGGCTGCGTGCAGGCAGGCGCTGCGCTGCTCGGCGGCGAGACCGCTGAGCACCCAGGAGTAATGGACCCAGAAGAATACGACGTCTCCGCAACCGCCGTGGGAGTAGTCGAGGCAGATTCCATCCTGGGCCCGGACAAGGTCCGCGACGGCGATGTCCTCATCGCGATGGCCTCTTCCGGCCTGCACTCCAACGGCTACTCCCTGGCTCGCTACGTCCTGCTGGAGCAGGCAGGTCTGCCGCTCGATGGCCACATCGAGGAGCTTGGCCGCACCCTCGGCGAGGAGCTGCTGGAGCCGACTCGCATCTACGCCAAGGACTGCCTGGCTCTGACCGCTGAGTGCAACGTTTCCACCTTCTGCCACGTCACCGGCGGTGGCCTGGCCGGCAACCTGGAGCGCGTCATTCCGGAGGGCCTGACCGCTGAAGTTAACCGTTCCACCTGGACCCCGGGCCAGATCTTCAAGACCATCGCTTCTGTGGGCAAGGTTTCCCTGGAAGAGATGGAGAAAACCTTCAACATGGGCGTTGGCATGATTGCCGTCGTCGCTCCGGAGGATCGCGAGCGCGCCCTGGCTATGATGGCTGCCCGCCACGTTGATGCGTGGGAGCTCGGCACCATCCGCGCCGCCGGCGAGGGCGAAGAGCGCGTCATCATGAACGGCGAGCACCCGAACTACTAAGCCCGCCCAACCACTTCTGCTTTCGGCCTTCCGTTCTCTGCCACATCGCGGTGGAGGAGGGGAGGTCGTTTGTGGTTTTCCTCTTCCGGCGCCGGTTTTCCTGCGCTTCCGCTCGGCTCTTCGGCGTTTTCGCGCGGATGGTAAAACCGCACCATTTAGGGCCGTCTGTCCAGCGGACGCCAAATGCAGTTGAAGCCTAGTGTGGTTTTCAAATGGTGAGGTTGCACTGTAACCACTGTGGCTGTAGTGGGCTCCTGGGGCGGGTGACGCCTCACCTCACCATTTGTTCCTCACCATTTGGAAATGCCGGCCGAGGGAAGGCCGAGGGAAGGGTAGGGGCAGCCTAGGCAGACCAGGGAAGCGGCCGTGAAGAGCAGGGTGCCGCGGGAAAGAGCCGGGCAGCGGCCAAAAGCAAAAGGCCGCAACCACGCGAAGCGGCCGCGGCCTACAGCTGGAGTCCCAGCGGCGAAAAGGAAAGCGCCTTAGCGCTGGTCCTCCTCGTCGTCTTCGTCCCACTCGTCGACGTAGTCGGCGTAAGGATCCTCGTCCTCGTAATCGTGGGAGTTGTTCGGGTTTTGGGAGGCAAGCTCCCGCTGGAGCGAATCCAGATCCATTTCAGGCGAATTGTACTTCAGCTGGCGTGCAACTTTGGTCTGCTTTGCCTTTGCGCGTCCGCGTCCCATGTGCATGACCCCCTTGAGGTGAGTAGGGCGTTCCAGGGATTCTTGGACGCCCCATCGGCTTAAATCTAAAAGTGTATCTTCCTGTTAGACACAATAGCCTGTGTGACGAAAAAATTCCGCACCACCCCCCTACATATGCCAAAACGAGTGGGATAACTCGCGCAGAGGGCTAAATGAGTTATCGGCCACGCAACTTTTCTACCGCAGCTCGTCCCGCCTTCGGGCCCTCATCGACGGGGATTGAGTCATTTTCCACGGATGCAGCGACATCCCCAATGACTAGTTGCTGGCCGCCCAAAGCCGAGCGCTTGACCAGCGCGAGTGCGATGGGGCCAAAGTCGCAGTCATCGACCACTGTTCCGAGACGTCCCACGCGGCGCCCGCCGAGGGTAACGTCCGCACCAATCTCCGGACGGGTAGGTGCCGAGCCATCAAGATAAAGCATCACCAAAAGCCGCGGCGAGCGGCCGAGATTCTCCACCCGGGCGACGGTCTCCTGGCCGCGGTAGCAGCCCTTATTCAGATGCACGAATGCCGGCGCATCCCCGCGTGAAATCCAGTGCGGGACCTCATGGGCAATCGCCTTCGCATCTAGGTCTGCGGCAAGCTCTGGCTCCAACGCCTTTACACGCTCGGCGGTGTAGGCCATCAGTCCCACCAAGGTTCCGCCAGCCGATTCCAGTTCCGCCACGGCTGCCTCTAGGTCTTCACGCGGGACGAGATAGTCCGTGCGCTGTGGGCCGCGCCAGGTGACGTCGCGCGATACTACCGCGCTCGCTGGCGCCGGCAGGGCAGAACCCAGCACGGTGATAACCGCCAAGGGCGCTTCTTCCACCGTCACCTGGGACCAGAAGATCATCTTGGTCAAAAAATCCAGCAGCGAAGAAAACTGGGCTTCTGGAATATCCAGGTAGAAGGCCTCACCAACTCGGGTGAGATCCATGTGGTGGAGCACGTGGCCCTGTATGTCTAGGTCGAGGGCGCCGGCGCTGAAGCCAGAGGGGGCGTCGTCAAGCTTTTGCGATAACAAGTTGTTGAGGAAGGTCGCAGCCTCTGGGCCCTCGACCTTGATGACGCGGCGCTGGGAGCGGTCCACGATCCCGGAGCCGGTTTCGATGATCCTTTGCTCCTTGAGCGGGTTACCGTAGTGCCAGGCGACGCCCGCGGCGTCGATTGCAGTGGTGTCTTGGAACTCAGCGGCGCCTGTGCGCGCTAAAAGTGGCGAAGAATAACTCACGAGATCCGATGGTAGGGCATAATAAAAATTATGGAGTTCACGCCTCGAAAAGAGCCGGTCATCTACGTTGTAGAGCCCTATGGTGGTTCTGTGCGCAAGCAACTTCCGTCGCTGCCACTTATCTATTGGGATGACGCCGCTGTCACTCGCGGTGACGGCATCTTTGAGTCGCTGCTGGTGCGTGATGGCAAGGTGGCCAACCTTGCCCGGCATAGCGCGCGCTTTGTGAACTCAGCGCGGGCCCTCGAGCTGCCGGAACCGCAGATTGAAAAGTGGAAGGAAGCCACCGAACTCGCCATCGCGGATTACTTCGGCGGTGATGAGACAGGCGAGGCCAAGTGCACGTGGACATATACCCGCGGGCGTGCCTCGACGGGCCACCCGAGCGCTTGGGTCGTGGTGCAGACAATCGATAAAAAGCTACTTGAGCAGCGCGAGAAGGGCGTCAAAGTAATGACTACCCCGCGCCTGTGGCACGTGGCCGAGGAACTGCCCGCCAAGACGCTGAACTACGCTGCCACCATGGCTACCTTGCGCCTGGCAAAGGGGAAGGGATTTGATGATGTCATCTTCGTCGACCCAGACAGCGGCATCGTCTTGGAAGGCGCCACCTCCTCCGTCGTGGCAGTGCGTGGAAACAAGCTGCGCACCCCGGCAGCGAAGGGGATTCTCTCCGGCACCACGCAGGCTGCGCTCTTCGAATACGCGCAGCAGCAGGGCTATCGCTGCAAGGCTAAGGAAATCACGCCGGAGTATCTTGAGCGCTGCGATTCGGTGTGGTTGGTCTCTTCAGTACGCACCGCCGTGCGCGTTACAAGCCTCAATGACGCAAAGCTAAAGGCCCCGGATAACGCTGCGGAAATCCGAGGCCTGCTTGATGCCGCGCTTGCGCGGTATGGCTTAAACTAGCCTGCTACGCGCTCAAGCTCAGCGGACATGTACGGGCGCATCTCGCCGTCGACCATGCGCTCGTCGACCCAACCCAGGTTGTTGTTCGGCATCAAGCCGTACATGCGCTTGCCTGGGCCGAAGTTCTTCGGTCCGGTTTCGGTAACCATGGTGGACGCGGACTCGAGCTGCCATGCACGCTCGTTGAAAGGCTCGCCGTAGAAGATCTCCACGATTCCGTTAGAGGAGGTGTAGGTCATCTCGATCTCGTCCTTCAAGGAGATTCGCCAGTAACCGGATTCGCGGATATCGGCACCCTGCGGCTTGCCCTCGGTGTCGATGCGCCAGGTGCGGGAGCTATAAGTTAGGTAATTCTCGCCGTCGTGGCTGACAATAAGTTGCTGACCAAAGGTGTACTGCTCGCCGGAAGCATCGTGGGCCTGGCCTTCGCCCTGCCAGACGCCTACGAGGGGAAGAAGGGCTAGCAGGCCGTCGTGAAGCGACGGGCCCTGACGCAGGTTAGCGGTTTCCTGCGGCAGAGGGTTGTTGCCGACTTCCATGGCCGGGATGTTGCGGTTCGCTGCGTCCTTCCATGCTTCGGCGGCATGGTTGACAGCGTCGTTGCCATTTAGCTTTTCGTTGCTATTTTCGCTCATGACGCACCAGCCTAGTCGTCTTAAAGGGATATAAACCACTAGGCTGGTTCGCTGTGCGAGTATTAATGATTTCAAATCCGAACTCGACTTCGCAGAGCGATGCATTATTCAGGCAGGTCATCCCGCTGCTGCGCGATGTCGAAGGCGCCCACCTGCGCATGCAATTTACCCATTATGCGGGGCATGCAGAAGAGATCGTGCGCGGTCTTCGGCGTGCGGATTATGACGCCATTGTCGTCTTTGGCGGCGACGGCACGGTCAATGAAGTTGTCAACGGATTGCTCGGTCCGGCAGATAATGACCAGCGCCCGGCTCCGGAGGAGCTGCCGGTGCTCGGCGTTATTCCGACTGGTTCCGCCAACGTTTTCGTCCGCGCTTTAGGCATTCCGAATACCCCTGTGGAGGCCGCCCACGTACTGGCACGCCTGCTGGAGCGCGATACTCGGCGCACCATTCGCCTTGGCACCTGGAACGAGCGCTGGTTCGCGGTCAACGCCGGCTTCGGCCTCGATGCGGATGTCTTGGCACGCGTGGATCGTGCCCGTGAGATGGGGTTTGCGGCCACCCCGTTGCGCTATCTGACGGTCTCCGCACAGGCTTATCTGCGTGCGCGCGTCATTCCACCGGAGATTTCCGTCCATGCGGTCAATCGTGATGGCAAAGAATTTACTGCGCACAAGGTGCCTTTGATGTTTACCTCCAATACCAACCCGTGGACCTTCTTGGGCCCGCTGCCGGTGGTTACTAACCCGCGCAATTCTTTTGACAAGGGTCTGGGGCTCTTCGGCGTTTCTGACTTGGGCGGCATTCACGGTTTGGTGGGCATGCTGCACCTGATGGGCGTTGATCGCAAGCACGTGTTGAGCAAGATTACCCAGGCCCGCGCATTGCAGTTCGACGATGCACAGGTGGTCGACCTGGAAACGCCGACCCCGAAGCGCTTCCAGGCCGATGGTGAGTCCGAAGGCAAGTTCACCAAGGTGCATCTGGAGTCGGTGGCAGATGCCATCGAGGTCTTTGCGCCTTCGCAGCCGCGCCCACCGCATGAGCGCAGCGTGCGCGAGATTCTTCGCGATCTGGTGCGGATTAAGTAGCGCTAGCTGGCCTGACCAACGCGCTGGGCGGTGTCCACGGCGCGCTTTTCCGCGTCCTTCACCGCCTTTTCCTCCGAACCCTCGATTTCGAGAGGGGACAGTTGGGTGGACTTCAACTTGATGTTGCGGCGCTGCACCTCAAAGGTGATGGAGCCACCATGCAGTTTCACGGACGTCGCCTGTGCAGGCAGCGGTAGGTCGCGGGTGTCGAATTGCATCGAGAAGGCCTTTTTCAGGCGCGGATCCTCGGTGTCGTAGACATTCATGTGGAATTGCTCGCCAACCAGGCGCAGCGCGACCTTTGCCGTTGACTTCTTTTTATCTCCTGGCAGCGTACCCGTCAGCTCTGCCTCGGCTGCGGTGCCGCCGATAGGGGAGATGTTGTCGGGGTTTGCAATCGAAAGATCAGTAATGCCCATCAGCCTGCCCAGCGCCACGCCATCCAGGCTGATGCTGCGGGTATAGGTCGAGACGGGGGCGCCTTCGAATTTCCCGCTAAAGACTTGTTGCGGGGTAATGGTGATATCGCGCATGGTGGTCGAAGCATTGACCATGCCTAGCTTTGGCACCTCGACGTCGAGAGATTGCACCTCGAGATAAGGAATCTCTTTGGTCAGTGTGGCGAGCGTATAAGGGAAGCCGCCAATGTAGACGTCGGGAGTATTTTCGAGGCGCGAGACAGCCTTCGATTCTTGGGCCACGGTGTGCTCTGCGTGCATGGCCACGGCAGAATCCGAAAGCCAGGCGAGGGTGCCCACGATGGCGACGATGCCGAGGCGGACAACGTTGCGGTTGATTTGCAGAACAGTCACTCTTCTATTCTTACCGCACGTACGCTGGTGGGTATGAATATCGAAACCTATCAACTTCCAGAGTGCCCAGAACTCGCAGGCAAGCTCAAGAAAATCGCTGATTTAGCACGGGGCGTCGACGGTATTGCGCCCCTGTCGGAGCAATTCATCTTGGGCCTGGATGACGCGCGCTTGGAACACACGCACTTGGTGCTCAGCGACGCCGCGGAGCCGGTAGGCCTTGCAGCTGTCGCCGGAGACGACGCCGAGATGTTTATCCACCCCGAATATCGCGGCCGTGGCTGGGGCAACGAGCTGCTGAATGCCGTGCGGGCGATAAAGCCTGCGGCAAATGTCTGGGCCCACGGCAATCTGCCGGCAGCCCAGGCTGTGGCGCAGAAGAACCACATGGAAAAGGTGCGTCAGCTTCTGGTCATGGAGGTTGCCGGTAAGGATTTGGCAAAGCACTCCACGCTTGGCGACGCCCCGTATACTCCCGCCAACTTCACCGATTCGGTAGAGCGGTGGGGCACGGACTTGGTCGAGCAGGAATGGGTGCGTGCCAACAACGAAGCCTTTTCCTGGCACCCGGAGCAAGGCGGATGGGATATAGAGCGTTTGCACCGCGGGATGGAAGCGGAATGGTTCGATCCGGCAGATGTCCTTTTCTATTGGGACACCAAGAAAGGCGATGATGGGGCAGCCCCCGTGCTGGCCGGATTCCACTGGACCAAATGGCACAAGGAGGAAATTGATGAGTTTGGTGAGGTTTATGTGATCGGCATTTCGGAGGCCTATCGCGGTCAAGGTTTGGGAAAGCCTTTGCTGCGTTATGGTCTGAATCGAATGGTGGAAAAGGGTGCTGACCGGGTAATTCTCTACGTAGAAGCGGATAATAAACCGGCTGTAAAGCTCTATGAGCGCCTCGGGTTTAGCGTTATTGAAGACCATTCTGTCTATTCGGGGCGTGATTAGTCTCACCAACTTTGGTGACATGTTCATTTGTTGTTTACCTGAAATCACCTCTGCGGTTAACCCACCCCGAATAGCTTTAGTTTTCGTGAGTTAACCGCGGTGTTGGTAGTTCTCTTTCAACTCTTTCGCTTTTACCAATGCGATGTGCGGTTTGCTCGATAACAATCTCTGTTCTGCTTTGGAAAGGTTTCCCGTGATCCGCAACTTCAAGCGCACTGCTGCAATCTTCGGCATTGTTGCCGCAACCTCCACCGGCCTTGTTGCCTGCTCTGAATCCGGTTCAGGCTCTGAGGGCGGCTCTGAGGTCTCCGGTGACCTCACCGGTGAGGGTGCATCCTCCCAGAAGAGCGCAATGTCCGTCTTCGAGAAGGCCTTCCTGGACGAGCACCCTGACGCTAACTTCTCCTACACCTCCTCCGGCTCCGGCGCTGGCGTTGAGGCTTTCACCAACGGCACCGTTGACTTCGCTGGTTCCGACTCCGCTCTGAAGGAGGACAAGGGTGAGGTTGAGGCTGCCAAGAAGCGTTGCGAGGGCAACGACGCATGGCACCTACCAACCACCATCGGCCCGGTTGCAATCGCATACAACCTGGGTGACAAGGAAGTAAACCTGAAGACCGAGACCCTGGCAAAGATTTTCAAGGGCGAGATCACCAAGTGGAATGACGAAGAGATCAAGGCTTCCAACGAGGGTGTTGACCTCCCAGATACCGACATCACTGTCATCTTCCGTTCTGACGAGTCCGGTACCTCCGACAACTTCCAGAAGTTCCTGAAGACCGCCACCGGCAACTGGGACAACGAGGGCAAGCAGTTCCCGGACGCTGTCGGCGAGGGTGCAAACGGTTCCTCCGGCGTTGCTGACCAGGTTGCTTCCATCGAAGGTGCAATCACCTACGTTGAGGCTGGCTACGCACACCAGAAGGAATCTGACGGCGTCAAGATTGCCAAGATCGACTTCGGCAACGGCCCGGTTGAGCTGTCCAACGAAACCGTCGGCGTTGCACTCGACAACCTGAAGTTCAAGGAGACCGGCTCCGAGCACAACATGGTTGTTGACTCCGAGGCGCTCTTCGGTTCCGACACCAAGGGTTCCTACCCGCTCATCCTGACCACCTACAACATCGTTTGCTCCGCTGGGTACGATGAGGAGACCTCCGCGCTGGTCAAGGCTTTCTTCAAGACCGTTCTGGATAACCAGAGCTCCGACCTCGAGTCTGCTGGATTCATCCCTGTTACCGGTGACCACCTCGAGCGTCTGAAGTCTGCTGTTGACGCAATCCAGTAATTTGCTGGATACGCAATAAAAGACAGCACTGCCCGCCCCCAAATCCGTTCATCAGAGCGCCTTTGGGGGCTGCGGTGTGTTGCACATTAATTCCCACAGTTTCCGTTGAAAAGGATTTCGTAGTCTCATGGCAGACAACAATCTCACCACGGCGCCACCAAATGAGCAGACAGAAGCCGCCTCGCGGCCTGCTTCTTCTGCTGGTAGCTCCGAGGCCGCAATCGTGAAGTCCGGTTCGGGTGTAAAACGCCCAGGTGACCGAATTTTCGAGTTTCTCTCCACCGCCTCCGCAACCTTAATCACCGTGATGATCGCTGCCATTGCAGCCTTCCTGATTTGGCGCGCAGTGCCTGCACTGAACGTCAACGAGGGCGGCTTCCTAGGCTTTTTCACCTACGGTCAGCGCTGGGAGACTAACAACACTGACGCAATGCAGTTCGGTATCCCGACCATGTTCGGCTCCACGGTGCTCATATCCGTTGTTGCCTTGCTGATCGCGATGCCGGTTGCGCTTGGCATTGCTATCTTCCTTTCCAACTACGCTCCGGCCCGCGCAGTGAAGCCGCTTGGCTTCTTGGTCGACATGCTCGCTGCAGTTCCGTCCATCGTTTACGGTCTGTGGGGCTGGCAGGTTCTTGGCCCGGCTCTTTCAGGCTTTTATAAGTGGATTCATTCGTGGGCTGGCGGCTTCTTCCTGTTCACCACCTACGACAACTCGCCTTCCTTCGAGACCGGCCGCAACATCTTCACCGGTGGCATCGTGCTGGCAGTGATGATTCTGCCCATCATCGCCGCCACCGCGCGTGAGGTCTTTGTGCAGACCCCTCCGGGCCAGATTGAGTCCGCGTTGGCGCTGGGCGCTACCCGCTGGGAAGTTATCCGCATGACCGTCCTGCCTTTTGGTATGTCCGGTTACATCGCCGGTTCCATGCTGGGCCTGGGCCGTGCGCTGGGTGAGACTATGGCGCTGTACATGGTTGTCTCGCCGCTGATTGATTTCCGCTTCTCGCTTTTCGACGGCGGTACTACCTTCGCTACTGCGATCGCCCTGGCAGCTTCCGAGTTCGGTAACGAGATGCGTGCGGGTGCTTATATCGCGGCCGGTCTCATGCTGTTCCTGCTGACCTTCGTGGTCAACGCCATTGCCCGTTCCATCGTGAAGAAGAAGTAGGAAGAGGTAAACCTGAATGTCTACTCCAGTAAAGACCCTTCCGCAGAACTCCGGATCGGCGTTCCTTGATATTTCCGGCGGCCGCAAGACTGCCAACAACGTCGCCACCATCATCGTGTGGGCCACGATGATTCTGGCCATGATTCCGCTCGTCTGGGTTCTGTGGGAGCTTTTTGCTCGCGGTGCCGGCGCCATTTTCACCCCTGAATGGTGGACTACCTCGCAGCGCGGCATCCTCGACACCGAAGCTGGTGGTGGTGCACTCCACGCCATTATCGGTACCTTCGTCCAGACCCTCCTGGCAACCATCATCTCCGTCCCGATCGGCATTTTCACCGCTATCTACTTGGTGGAGTACTCCCGCGGTGGCCTGCTGAGCCGCCTGACCACCTTCATGGTGGACATCCTCTCTGGTGTTCCTTCTATCGTTGCTGCACTGTTCGTCTTCGCAATGTGGATTACTCTCTTCGGCTTCGAGCGCTCCGGTATGGCTGTGGCACTTTCCTTGGTGCTGCTGATGATTCCAATCGTCGTTCGTAACACGGAGGAGATGCTGCGCGTCGTCCCGATGGACCTGCGTGAGGCTGCCTATGCGCTGGGTGTGCCGAAGTGGAAGACCATCGCCCGCATCGTTCTGCCGACCGCTCTGTCCGGCATCGTCACCGGCATCATGCTGGCCGTTGCCCGCGTCATGGGTGAGTCCGCACCGGTTCTGGTCTTGGTCGGCTCGACCTCTTCCATCAACTGGGACGCAATGGATGGCGCAATGTCTTCCTTGCCGCTGATGATGCTTGATATGTACAAGTCCGGCGCCCAGCCGGCCGTTCTGGACAAGCTGTGGGGCGCGGCACTGACGCTGGTCCTGCTGATTGCAATCCTCAACATTGCGGCGCGCTTCGTTTCTGCGAAGTTCTCCGTCAAGAAGTAACACGCCCGCCCGCCATACCTAAAGCCCCTCAACAGGAGTAAATCAAAAATGTCAAAGCTTGAGCTCAATGACGTGAACATCTACTACGGTGATTTCCACGCCGTACAGAACGTCAACATGCAGATCCCAGCACAGGCAGTTACTGCGTTCATCGGCCCTTCCGGCTGCGGTAAGTCCACCGTTCTGCGCACCATCAACCGCATGCACGAGGTCATCCCTGGCGCTTCCGTCAAGGGTGAGATCCTGCTCGACGGCCAGAACATCTACGGCCCAAAGGTTGACCCGGTTTCCGTCCGCAACACCATCGGCATGGTCTTCCAGAAGGCAAACCCGTTCCCAACCATGTCCATCGAGGACAACGTTGTCGCCGGCCTGCGTCTGTCCGGTGAGAAGAACAAGAAGAAGCTGAAGGAAGTCGCTGAGAAGTCCCTGCGTGGCGCAAACCTATGGGATGAGGTTAAGGACCGTCTGGACAAGCCGGGCGGCGGCCTGTCCGGTGGTCAGCAGCAGCGTCTGTGCATTGCTCGCGCGATTGCCGTGGAGCCAGAGGTTCTCCTCATGGACGAGCCTTGCTCCGCACTGGACCCAATTTCCACCTTGGCCGTTGAGGACCTTATCCACGAGCTGAAGGAAAACTTCACCATCGTCATCGTGACCCACAACATGCAGCAGGCAGCGCGTGTGTCCGACAAGACCGGTTTCTTCTCTCTCGAGGCCACCGGCAAGCCGGGACACCTGGTGGAGTTCGATGACACCACCACCATTTTCAAGAACCCGTCTAAGAAGGACACTGAGGACTACATCTCCGGCCGCTTCGGCTAAGCCTTAGTAGCTTTCATGTAGCAGACGGATAAACCCCGCTTCCTTTGAAATAAGAGGGAAGCGGGGTTTAGCGTTATTAAAGATAATGAAAATTGATCTAAATAGACAGTTTTCGGGAAACGCCTGTAGTTGGATTGAATGTGCTTCAGCGTTGCCTTAAAGGTCTAGCTACCTAGTAAGGATTAACGGCGGAACTGGCGTTCGAGCTCGGCCATGCGGGACTCGAACTCTTTGTCCCTTTCTTCCTCGCTTAATTTGGCCATATAGGCTTCCGGAGCGAGCCCGGTGGACAGGTAAATGATGCGGCCGGCCACGCTGACGCAGTGATCGGCGAAACGCTCGTAGTAGCGGGTCATTTGGGAAGTTTCCACGGCCTCGCGCACGCTTGCTTTCCACTCCCGATTCGTCAGGATGGACAAAAGGTAGCGGTTGATGTCATCTACCGCATCATCTTCAGAGGCCATCCGCAGGGCGGTATCGGGGTCCGGGGTCACTAAGATTTCGCGCAACATCCTAATCATGTCGTCGTTTAAGCGTGCGAGCTCCTCAAAATAGCCGATGTACTCTGCGGGCACCACGTTATCTGGGTGGCGGCGGCGGGCACCCGATGCCACGTGCTGGGCCAGACGGCCCATGCGGTGGAGGTCTTCCACGATGTAGATGGAGGAGACGACCTGGCGGAGATCTTTGGCCATGGGATTTTCGAGCGCGAGCAGCAAGACAGCGCGCTCCTCACAGCGGTTACGGACTTCGTCCAGTTCCTCGCGCAAAGACATGGCCTCTTCAGCGGAGTGGAGTTCGGACTCAATCAGTGCTTCAGAGGCGAGCTTTAAGGTGTTATGGACGATGTCGCACATGATAATGAGGTCGTGCGAGAAGCTATCTAGATGTTCGCGATATGCGGTGCGCATGTCGAAAATGATAGACCACTTTTTGGTCTAATGCTCGTTATGGCTATATCTATCCGCCCGAATGCATAATTTCCGCACCTTCCGGCACAGTTGCGTCCTCTGGATCGTCCAGCCAACCCTCGGGTAGAACCACCTTGGCGGGTGAGCCTTGACGCCCACGTGCGCCATCCGCGTCGTCGGCAAGCGCCTGCGAATCGGCCCACGGTGCCAGCAATTCGCGCAGGTTATTTACCGAATCCACGCGCGAAAGGCCCGAGCGTACCTCGCCTCCTACGGGGAATCCGCGCAGGTACCAACCCACGTGCTTACGGATATCGCGGCTGGCCTGACGCTCGCCATCGTGCTGCGCCAGCAGCTCCGCATGTCTAATCATAATCTGCGTCACTTCGCCCAAGGTTGGCTCGGAAGGAATTGGCTCGCCACGCAGCTCCGCAGACAGTTCTGCGAAGAGCCAGGGGCGGCCGAGGCAACCGCGCCCGACGACGACACCGTCGCAGCCCGTCTGCTCCATCATGGCGCGGGCATCGGTGGCCTTGAAGATATCTCCGTTGCCCAGCACCGGGATGCCGGTATCGGCTAGATGCTCCTTGAGCCGTGCGATCTCATTCCAATCGGCATGGCCGGAGTAGCGCTGCGCGGCTGTGCGCCCATGCAAGGCGACGGCCGCGGCACCCTCCTCCACTGCGATGCGTCCTGCGTCCAAGTGCGTGTGGTGCTCGTCGTCGATGCCCACGCGCATCTTCACGGTAACCGGAATGTCGGTGCCCTCTGTGGCCTTAACTGCGGCGGCGACGATGTTGCCGAAGAGACGGCGCTTATAGGGCAGAGCTGAGCCGCCACCGCGACGAGTTACCTTGGGCACGGGGCAGCCGAAATTCATGTCGATGTGATCGGCCAAGTTTTCATCAACGATCATCTTTGCTGCCTTGTAGGTGTACTCCGGATCGACGGTGTACAGCTGTAGCGAGCGTGGATTTTCGTCTGGCCCGAACGTGGTCATGTGCATGGTCTTTTCATTGCGCTCGACCAACGCGCGAGCGGTGACCATCTCGCATACATATAGTCCGGAGACCGTTCCGGTCTTCGCAATTTCTTGTTCCCGGCAGAGCGTGCGGAAGGCCACGTTGGTTACGCCCGCCATAGGGGCTAGGACAACGGGGGAGTTGAGCTCGATTTTTCCGATTGCAAGATTCACGCAGCCAATTGTGCTCTTTGGGCAGGTGGCGTGGCAAGTTTGGCGCGTCGTTGTGACGGGGGTGTGTAAGTTTGCGAAGTTTTCGGTAAAACCTCAACAAGTTCGCTAATGTGGTGCATGTAACTTAAAGGGGCTGATCGTGTCGTACGGTCGGCCCTATATATAAAGGAGGATTTACTTTGACCGATAGGATCGGATACGTGCCGTTTAAGGAACTTGTCGTTTCTGCTGAAGAAGCTGCAAAGTTTGTCAATCACGGTGACCGCGTCGGTATCTCAGGCTTTACCGGTGCGGGCTACCCAAAGGCGCTGCCTACCGCCATCGCTGAAAAGGCAAAGGCTGCACACGCTGCTGGTGAGGAATTCAAGATCGATGTCTTCTCCGGCGCTTCCACCGCACCGGATTGTGACGGTGTGCTGGCAGAGGCGGACGCACTGCGCTTCCGCTCTCCGTACAACTCCGATCCGACTCTGCGTAACAAGGCCAACGCAGGCGAGATTCTTTACCAGGACATTCACCTTTCCCACTCCGGCCAGCAGGTAGAGGAGGGCTTCTACGGCGATTTCCAGGTCGCAATCATCGAGGTTGTCCGCATCCTGGAAGACGGCAACATCATCCCGTCTTCTGCAGTGGGCAATAACCTGGAATACATCGAAGCTGCAGACAAGATTATTCTCGAGGTAAACACCTGGCAGTCCGAGAACCTCGAGGGCATGCACGACATTTACAAGATCGAGAAGCTGCCTAACCGCCAGCCAATCCCGATCACCAAGGTTGATGACCGCATCGGTACCCCGTACATCGAGCTGCCGACCGAAAAGGTTGTCGCAGTCGTTGAGACCAATGCTCCGGACCGCAACGCGCCATTTAAGGCTCCGGATGAGGTATCCGAGAAGATCGCCGCTAACTTCATCGAGTTCCTTGAGGGCGAGGTTGCTGCTGGCCGCCTGGAGTATGACAAGTTCATCATGCAGTCCGGCGTGGGTAATGTCCCGAACGCCGTGATGGCAGGCCTGCTGGAGTCCAAGTTTGAAAACATCCAGGCCTACACCGAGGTCATCCAGGACGGCATGCTCGACCTTATCGACGCCGGCAAGATGTCTGTCGCTTCCGCTACCTCCTTTGCACTTTCCCCGGAGTACGCAGAGAAGATGAACGCTGAGGCAGAGCGCTACCGCAAGCACATCATTCTGCGTCCGCAGCAGGTCTCCAACCACCCTGAGGTCATCCGCCGCGTGGGTCTTATCTCCTCCAACGGCATGATTGAGGCCGATATTTACGGCAACATCAACTCCACCAACGTTGGCGGCTCCCGCATCATGAACGGCACCGGCGGCTCCGGTGACTTCACCCGCAACGGTTACATCTCCACGTTCGTTTCCCCGTCTGTGGCAAAGGGTGGCGCAATCTCCGCGATTGTTCCTTTCGTTTCCCACACTGACCATACCGAGCACGACACCATGGTCATCATCACCGAGTACGGTGTCGCTGACCTGCGTGGTCTCGCACCGCGTGAGCGCGTGGAAAAGATCATCGCTGTGGCGCACCCGGATTACCGTCCGCTGCTGGAGGAGTACTACGAGCGTGCTTCCGCCAACAAGTTCGTCCACACCCCGCACGATCTGAAGACCGCCTTCGACTTCCAGATCAACTTCGCCGAAAAGGGCGACATGCGCGGCTAAGCAAACTCAGCGGCATTTAGCCCCTGACGAGCAAACATGACTGGCTCCCCGCAATAAAGTGGGGGCCAGTTTCGTTTCTTTAGCGGGGCCTACTAAAATGATTTCGCGATGGGCCTTTAGCTCAGCTGGTAGAGCTACGGACTTTTAATCCGCAGGTCCCGGGTTCGAGCCCCGGAGGGCCCACATTTGATTCCCCTTGGTAAAAGCCAAGGGGAATTTTTATGCCTTTTGTGCCTTGTTTGTTTGGATTCACTCTTGCTACCTATTTCCGACGTTACATGTGGTAGTGATCAGCCTCTTGCTTATTGGCGAAATACGGGAGCCAGAGGTATCTAGAAGCAAAACCCAGGGCTCTTCGCTTGGCTTTGTTCCGGAGTTCTGCCAACTTCCGGGTGGAATAGCCGGGGTGGAATATCAAAGCCATAATTTTGACTTATCTCATTTATTTATGTAAAAATAGCCAAGCTTTAGGTATTAATATCATCTCTCCCTGTTCGGCGCTTGAAGCAAGCTTTTGTTCAGGTAAGGCAAGTCTCTTTTGCCTAGTTCTCAGAAAGAGGTGTGAAATCCGGTGAAGAAAATAGTCGTAGCAGGGCTGACTGTAGCCTTGGCGATCACTTCATTTGTTGTCCCAGCTAATGCTGAGGGGCATTTTGAAACCAGCGTGAATGGAATTCGCGATGGCTTTAAAACTCGTAGTTGGTACGATCGAAATATTGATGGGTTTAACACGGAAATCACAGCAGCTACCTGCTTGAACACTCCGCACGGATCGCCAGGAAAAGTCGAGATGACCCTACGCCGAACTCTCGCAGGGCAGCCGGATCCGGACCTGGGTTCACGTTCTCTCAACAGGTGCTATGGGGGTTGGGATCGAGGTGGCTGGGGGCGTCAGGCTGCAGGCAACTATCATGCCGATATTCATACGTTTGATTGGAACCGTTTGACCATCAATTGGATGAAAGTCGTATGGTAGATACGATTCGAGTTGATGCTTTAAAGATAAGGCGTTCAAACAAAACAATTCTGGATATACCGCAGTTGACGATAGATGAACGTCCAACGCTTCTTCTTGGGGCAAACGGTGCAGGAAAGCCGACTCTTTTTTCCGTCCTGGCATCAGATTCTTCTCCGCACGACGGGGTCGTCTTAAGGGTGGGCTCTATATCGTTAGTCGAGCAGAAATTCATGCCGATTGTGGGTTTCACTTCTGGAGAATACTGCGCTTATGTTGCGTGGCTGTTTGGTCAGGATAGGAAAATCGCAAAGAAACATAGCTTGGAGTGGCTAAACTTTGTTGATTTGTCGAAGGCTGCCGATCAGAGATGTGAAAGTCTTAGCGGAGGGGAACGCTCTAGATTGGCAATCGCTACAGCATTGAATTCTGGGTCGAAAACTCTGCTTCTTGATGAGCCTAGTGCGGCGCTTGATCCCCTTAGCAAGGAGCTCATTACAAAGGTTTATCAAAAGATCGTGGAAATGGGGCATAATTTAGTTGTCTCCACCCATGATGCAGGTGAACTGCAGAAACCATTCGAGCGCGTTCTTGTCCTTGATAAAGGCAAGTTGCGATTCGATGGTTCAAGGTCAGAATTCATACAGTTAGCATCAGAATTAGACGACAATCCAGTGCACAATCTCGCACGCTCTTTTGCGCGGAGGAGGAACGATGATGGTTCCTAATTTCGGATTCAGACATTGGTTTCGACGCCCGTCATTGTGGATTTGTCTTGCTGGAATCGTTCTCAGTGCAGTTCCTATATCAGAGCTTGGGAAAACAACCTATTTCCAGTCAAACGCTGCCCAATCTACTTTAGTGTTCGTTGTTATTGCTCCAGCGGTTTCTGCCGGAATGGCTTGGGAAGCATCACGTTTTCGCGAAATTGCGCAATTGGGGCGAAGCTCTGTAGTTCGTATCTTTAGAGACCGAATGCTTTTATGGTCGCTAGTTTTTCCTGTTGGCTACGTATTGGCTAACCTAGCCCAAAGTACTGAATCGATATCGTTCGCGTCCAAGTTCTTTTGGATGATGTTGGCATACTCATGCGTCGTAGGTATTTGCTGGGTGTTGATTGGAAGCGCACTTGGCTTTTCGCTTAAGCCTCTTATTTCTGTCTGTGCTGCGGTTGCGCTTGCATATACTTGGTATGCGATCGTTCCAGCCACTTCTCCGGGGGTTTTGAGGCATTTAGCTGGCGACTTCTTGGCGTGCTGTTCTCTGGATACAACGCTAGATGTGAAAGCAATCGGTATAGCAGTTGCGGGGATTGTGGGAGTGACGCTGCTCGTAGTTTCGGCTGCGGCTTTGCTTAGGCACCGAAGAAAGCTGTACATGGCAGCTTTGCTTTTAGGACTTCTGGCTATCGTAGGTTCTACGTTTTGGGCTCAGAAACTTACAGAATTTGGCCTTGTACAAAGGGACTCTGCGCAGATTGTCTGTGTTTCGGATGTCTGCGCTTGGCCGGAGGTCCCAAAAGAAAACATATTACTGAACATCCAAGCGCGGGAAGCCTTCTCTAAAATAGTGCCAGCTGAGTGGGGAGATTTCTCAAATCGACCGGTGGTGTGGGGAGATTTTTCAGAAGATCACTTAAGCCTAAGTAGCCAACCAACTCTGGAAGGAGTCGTTGGAGAGTTTGTGGATCAAGTTGGAACTGCGGAATTGATTCGTGCAAATGCGCAAATTTGTGGAATTCCGGCGAAAGATTTGGGAATTTCGGTTAGTGGCCTCCCTTGGGATCCTAACCGACAAGTTGACGTAAGCGATGTTGTTCAACGTATCGAGCAGTCGACCTGTAGAGTTAGCGGTTAGCCTGTGAAATCATTTGCGTTCTTGTACTTCCATGGTCACAGAATTTTTGTGGTCTTGCTGATGATGTTGTTTATTGGTTTAGCTCTATCCTTCTCTGAAGGCTGGCTGCTAAGAATTCCCTGGCTTAGCGGTACTGCAGGGGTGAATGTAGGTACCATATGTTCATTTGCTTATGCGGCGTTGCCAGTAACTTTGTTCCGTAATCAGCTTTCCAAGCTAGAAGCTCGTTCTCCAAGGAAGTGGTTAGTCGTAGACAGCACGCTTCTCGTTGTCTTGTGGAGCGTCCCTTGGGTATTTTCCCTGACCGGCGTAGGAAGCGTCAGGTTTGCTTATGTATCCACCGTCCTTATGGGAATAACATTTTTCGCAGGCAAATATTTGAACGTGGATACACTCGCATTGTTGCTTATAGCGCAACTCGTCTTGCAAACGGCTCTTTGGCTATCGGCATCCGAAACGAAATGGCGTTTTGTTCTTTTTGCTCTTGCTGTCCCGCCAGGCCATGTCCCACTTTTAATAAGTGGCCTTTCGCTCCTTGTGAGTATTCCTTCTTTGCACAAATTCAAACAGGCTGGAGCTTAGTCAGTGCCGGCAGGCTAGAGCTGCTCCTTTCCCTGTCTAGGGGCTAGGGGGAGCTCATGCTCAATCTAGTCAGACCTTTGAAGTGTCGCTGAAGATTCGCATGATGTGTTGGTTGGGGGCGTTAGCTCTTAACCAGCTTGCGAATAGCCGTCATGGCTTCCTCGAGCTTTTCCTGGGCCACTTGACCATCCTCGGCGGCGGCACCGGCTACGCAGTGCTCAATATGGTCTTCGAGTAAGGCCAAAGAGACATTTTCTAGCGCGGAGGTTACTGCGGAGATCTGCGTGATGATGTCAATGCAGTATTTGTCTTCTTCGATCATGCGGTGGATGCCGCGCGTTTGACCCTCGATGCGCTTCAAACGCGCCAAATACCTCGCTTTGTTTTTGCTATCCGCGTTATACCCGTGCGCGTGAGGCTCATGGCAGGCGCAGGTATGTTGCTGGTCAGACATGGTTTTCTGCGTTCATCTAGGGGTTCCTTTCGGGGCGATTTTGTAACGCGCGATTACTCCAGTATATTTTTAAGACGTTGCTCCAAGGCAATGGGCCCCCATCGTCTAGCGGCCTAGGACACCGCCCTTTCACGGCGGCGGCACGGGTTCGAATCCCGTTGGGGGTACGAAGCTTCTTGCTTCATGCCGACCTTTTAAAGGTCAAAATTCAATATGGCCCTGTGGCGCAGTTGGTTAGCGCGCCGCCCTGTCACGGCGGAGGTCGCGGGTTCAAGTCCCGTCAGGGTCGCCATATTGATAAGCCGGTTCCAGTGATGGAGCCGGCTTTTTCTTTTGCTTTCTTTCGTTTAAGTCCCCGCTCGAGATCTACTGGGGCCATCACTGTGTAGGGGTGAGTTGGGGTGGGGGAGTTGTTTCACCGGGGCGGGGCTTAGAGGCGCGGCGCGTGCTTCAAAAACGTCTTTATGGCGACGTAGAGGGCCGCTGAAGCCGTGAGGTGTGGCTCGGCTCGAAGAGGCGGCGTCGGCAAGCGCACGCGCCTTTACAGCGCCTTATATGGCTTGGCCTGAAATCTTTGCGTGTGCGCCTGCCTATATTTTGCGTTGCCTCATGCGGCCTTTTGAAAAACTGGTGCGCAAGAGTAGAGAAAACCGCAGTTAAACTGCAGATTTGTTTGATTTCAGCAACGTTGTGTAAAGTAACTATCCGTGCCCAATGAGGTACGAAAAATTGAAAAATGGCCCTGTGGCGCAGTTGGTTAGCGCGCCGCCCTGTCACGGCGGAGGTCGCGGGTTCAAGTCCCGTCAGGGTCGCCGAAGTCACTTGTGGCTTCTGGCCAGATAGCTCAGTCGGTAGAGCACACGCCTGAAAAGTGTGGGGTCGCCAGTTCGATCCTGGCTCTGGCCACAAATCAACCCCCTTCTGTAGAAGGGGGTTCTTTTGGTTTGCAGAAATGGTTTAATGGGCCACATGACTACTTCTGTTGCACACCAAACTGACGCCTCCCGTTTCGTAATTGCCGTCGATGGGGAAGAGGCCGGCTTCGCGGAGTACGTCGACACTGCAGAAACCCGCGATTTCCACCACACCGTGGTCCACGAGGGCTTCCAAGGCCAAGGCCTGTCCAAACCGCTCATCAAGGCCGCTCTGGAGGATGAATCCACCGCCGGCAAGCGCGTCATCGCCAGCTGTTCTGCCGTCGCGAGCTTCATCGAGAAGAACCCGGAATACCAGCACCTGCTCGAGAACTAAAACCTAAAAGTGGGCCCCACGTTCGTGTGGGGCCCACTTTGCCGCGCTTGGCGACGTCGCAAAGCAACAGCTAGATGTAATAGTCGGGGTCGACGAGCTTGATGCGCTCTTCCTTCTTACGCGGACGGTTCTTTGCTGGAATACCAATAGCAATGTGCTCTGCAGGCACATCCTTGGTGACAACTGCGTTTGCGCCAATAGCAGAGCCTTCACCGATGGTGATGGGGCCTAACACCTTGGCGCCAGCGCCAATCGTGACGTTGTCTTGGACAGTGGGGTGGCGCTTGGTTTGGGTGAGCACCTGGCCGCCCAACGTGACGCCGTGATAGATCATCACGCCCTCGCCGATTTCGGCGGTCTCACCAATGACGATTCCCATGCCATGGTCGATGAAGAACCGACGTCCAATGGTGGCTCCAGGGTGGATTTCGATTCCGGTCCAGAAGCGATTGATTTGCGCAAGGATGCGCGCAGGGCCGCGCCAACCGCGCTTCCACATCCAATGACAGATGCGGTGCACCCAGATGGCATGCAGGCCAGAGTAGACTATGGCGTTCTCCACATCTCCTCGGGCCGCGGGATCATGGTCACGGGCATTCGCCAAATCCTCGCGAATCATCTTTAGGACGTTCATGTGGTACATACTACTGGCAAAGAAAAAGCACCCACCAACAAGATGGGTGCTTTTCATTCAAACGACAGGAAAATTATGCCTCGCGGATGTCCTCAAACAGGACGGTGGAGACATAACGCTCACCAAAGTCCGGCAGAACCGCAACGATGGTCTTGCCCTCAAACTCTGGGCGAGCAGCCAGCTTGAGTGCTGCGGAGATGTTTGCGCCGGCGGAAATGCCCACCAGTAGGCCTTCCTCGGTAGCTAGCTTGCGGGAGGTCTCAATTGCCTCTTCGTTGGTGGCGGTCATGACCTCGTCGAGCAGCTCGCGGTCTAGTACCTCTGGGACGAAGTTTGCGCCGATGCCCTGAATCTTGTGCGGGCCAGCGTGGCCTTCAGACAAAACAGGGGAGTCAGCCGGCTCGACGGCAACTAGGTGGAGGTCGGCATTCTTGGACTTCAGGTAGCGACCAACACCGGTGACGGTGCCGCCGGTGCCGACGCCGGCGACGAAAGCATCAACCTTGCCTTCGGCGTCGTTCCAGATCTCTGGGCCGGTGGTTGCCTCGTGGATCTTCGGGTTTGCCTCGTTGGCGAACTGGGAAGCCAGGATGGCGTTGTCGTTGTTGGCGATGATCTCATTCGCCTTGTCGACGGCGCCCTTCATGCCGGCTGCACCTGGGGTCAGGACGATCTCTGCGCCATAAGCACGCAGCAGCACCTTGCGCTCGTTGGACATGGTCTCCGGCATGGTGAGGATGACCTTGTAGCCAAGGGTGGCGCCAGCGAAGGCGAGCGCGATGCCGGTGTTGCCGGAGGTGGCCTCGACGATGGTGCCGCCCGGCTTGAGCTCGCCGGCTTCTACCGCGGCGTCGATAATAGCCTTGCCAATGCGGTCCTTAACGGAGTTAGCAGGATTGAAGGATTCGACCTTCACCAGCACCTCTGCGCCGAGGCCCTCCGTCAGGCGGTTCAGGCGAACCAGTGGGGTATTGCCGATGGTTTCCAGAATGTTGTTGTAGACAGCCACTTTGAGGACTCCTTGGAAAATATCTTCGTGCGTACCCTAGCTACTGTACACCACGCTACTAGACAAAGCGGTACATAGCTTCTGAACCGATCATTCGGGCACTGGCTGTGGGATTTGGATCGCGCTTTGGCAGTAAGGCGATTTATTCTTACCCCCATTGGCCGGTTATACTGCGGGGAACGTGTTCTTTTACCCCCGAATCGCATGGTGGGTATGGGTGCACCTACTGGTTACCCCCAACTAGGAGAGAGATTCTCATGGAGCCGCATCGCCTCAAAGATGACGACGAAGCCGTACGCGCCGCACTGTCTTCCCTGAAGACCGCAACCGGCATTCCCGTCACGATGTACGGAACCCTGCTTCCCGATAATCGTCTGCAGATCACCCAGTGGGTCGGCCTGCGCACGCCGGCTTTGCAAAACCTGATCAGTGACGCCGGAGTCGGAGTGGGCGGCCGTGTTGTCAGCACGCGCCGTGCAGTAGGTGTTTCGGACTACGCTCGTGCGACCACCATTTCGCATGAAAATGACCGCTACATCCAGGACGAAGGTCTGCACTCCATCGTGGCTGTTCCGGTCACGGTGCAGCGTGAGATCCGCGGTGTCCTTTACGTCGGCGTTCACTCTCCAGTGCGTTTGGGAGACAAGGTTATTGAGGAAGTAACCATGACCGCCCGTTGTCTGGAGCAGGATTTGGCGGTTAATTCCGCGATGCGCCGCGCCGATGGCGGTAAGGGCGGCGCTGCCCGCGGCCACGTCATGAATGGCGCGGAGTGGGAGCAGGTGCGCTCCACGCACTCCAAGCTGCGAATGTTGGCTAACCGCGTAGACGACGAGGATCTGCGCAAGGAACTTGAGGCTTTGTGCGATCAGATGGTTTCTCCGGTCCGCGTTAAGCAGTCTACGAAGCTTTCCGCCCGTGAGCTTGATGTCCTGTCTTGCGTGGCGCTTGGCCACACCAACGTAGAGGCGGCTGAGGAAATGGGCATCGGTGCAGAGACCGTGAAGTCCTATCTACGCTCCGTGATGCGCAAACTCGGTGCGCATACCCGTTATGAAGCGGTCAATGCCGCTCGCCGTATCGGCGCATTGCCCTGATATACATGGTTCTTCTACCCGGATGCCCCTGAAACTTGCAGAAGTTTTTCAGGGGCATCCGGTAGTTTAGGAAGATGTGAAAGACCAATTTATTGTCTCTGGTGGTGCACGGCTCGAAGGCACGGTTGTGGTTGATGGCGCGAAAAACAGCGTCCTGAAGCTCATGGCCGCCTCGCTTTTGGCGGAAGGCACCACGACGTTGACCAACTGCCCGCAGATTCTCGACGTCCCGTTGATGCGCAAGGTTCTAGAAGGCCTAGGCTGCGAAGTAACTATCGACGGCGACGTCGTTACGATTACCGTCCCCGAAAAGCTCCACTCAAACGCGGACTTCGATGCTGTACGTCAGTTCCGCGCTTCTGTTTGCGTGCTGGGTCCGCTGACCTCTCGCTGCGGTCATGCGAAGATTGCCCTCCCCGGTGGCGATGCCATCGGTTCGCGCCCGCTGGATATGCACCAATCGGGTCTGGAGAAGATGGGTGCACGTACCCATATTGAGCATGGCGCGGTAGTAGCTGTGGCCGATGAGCTCCACGGCGCCAACATTCGCTTGGACTTCCCATCCGTCGGTGCAACCGAAAACATTCTTACCGCCGCTGTCCTCGCAGACGGTGAGACCGTCTTGCGTAATGCAGCCCGAGAGCCAGAGATCGTTGATCTGTGCATGATGCTCAAGGAGATGGGCGCAGATATCGAGGGCGAAGGCACCTCCACCATCACGATCCGCGGCGTAGAAAAGCTGCATCCCACCGAACACAGGGTAATCGGTGACCGCATTGTTGCCGGCACCTGGGCCTATGCTGCAGCGATGACGCAGGGGGATATCACCGTCGGCGGTATCGCGCCGCGTCACCTGCACCTGCCGCTGGAGAAGCTGAAGTCCGCTGGCGCCGAAATCGAAGATTATGACAACGGCTTTCGCGTTCGCATGAACGGCCGACCAACTGCGGTGGATTACCAAACGCTTCCATTCCCGGGTTTCCCAACTGACTTGCAGCCGATGGCGATTGGCCTTTCCGCCGTTGCCGAAGGCACCACGGTCATCACGGAGAACGTCTTCGAATCCCGCTTCCGTTTCGTGGATGAGATGCTCCGTCTCGGCGCCGATGCGCAGGTGGATGGCCACCACGTTGTTATTCGTGGTCAGCAGAGACTTTCTTCCACCCATGTTTGGAGCTCCGATATTCGTGCCGGCGCTGGGTTGGTGCTCTCCGCATTGTGCGCAGATGAAGTAACCACCGTTCACGATGTCTTCCACATCGATCGTGGCTACCCGAACTTCGTTGAGAATCTCTCGCGTTTGGGCGCCGACATCAAGCGCACGCAGGAGCCGGAGACGTACTAAGCGCTTTACGACGCCCTGTTTATCCCCAGTATGCACCTAAAAATGCGGTGTGTACTGGGGATTTGTGTTGTTTGTGGGGTGGGGGCTAAATTAATCCAGGTCGCAACGAGTTGGCCGTGAGGTTAACTAAGTTGTGGTTCGGATGAATTTTTCTTCTTCGATTTGACATTGATTGAATCGGTGGGTAAGTTATTCCGAGTCGCTTCGAGAGCGAGGGGCTGGATAAGAGGCTTCTGGTTGTCGTTGTCGTGATGATGTCTG
>NZ_KV789195.1:0-174522 GCF_001807495.1 Corynebacterium sp. HMSC08C04
CAACCGAGTACGAACACTCGATAGGAATCAGAAAAGACCCCATGAAGTAACTAACCGTGTACCCGCCCCGCAACACGCCGAACGGACACACATTCTGCTACTTAACCCACAAAAAGCCATCGCTAAAGTCCCGATTTGAGTCCCAGGACGTGCGCCTTAAGAGAAATAACTAAAGCCCCTACCAGTGTTTCTCCTGGTAGGGGCTTGGAAGTTGGTAGCGGGGGCTGGATTCGAACCAACGACCTCTGGGTTATGAGCCCAGCGAGCTACCGAGCTGCTCCACCCCGCGATGTGATGAACTTCCGAACATCTACGCTTTAACGAGACTGATTATTTTTTCATAACCGCTCTCGTCGGCGACCTCTGTAACTATACAGACAGATAGCCACCCACCCAAATCCCCTGGGCAGGTGGCCATTCGCGTTTATCTAGGCAGTATTTTCTACTTGCCTACTTCGACTCGACCTTCTTGTAGGCCTCAACAGCCTGGTCGAGCTCGTCGAGAGCCTTGCCGTATTCCTCGAAGGAACCGTTGCGGGCTTTCTCTACGTTGTCGAGTGCTTTGTTGATGCCTTCAATGGCATCAGCCTCACTAGAGGCCGCCGGTGCCGAGGCAGGAGCCGAAGCCTTGCCCTCATCCTTAGACTTGGAGTCCTCACCGGAGTCCTTCTTCGCGTCAGCTGCACTGCCGTCGCCGTCGATCTCAGTGATGTCCTGCGCGGACTTAGGATCGATGCCCACCTGGTCGAGGGCCTCACCGATAGTCGGGGCATAACCCACGCGACCCTTGTAGGAAACGAGCACGCGCAGCAGCTTCGGGAACGCGGATTCCTGGTCCTTACGCTGCGAGTAAATAGGCTCCATGTAAAGAATCTCGCCGCCGCCTACCGGCAGTGCCAATAGGTTGCCGTAGTTCAGGTCATTCGAGCCTTCCCACAGCGTGCGGTCACGAGCGACCTGGTCAGAAGACATCATGGCGTCCTGCGCCTGCTTCGGGCCCTGGGTCTGAGTATTCGTCGGCAGCACGCGAACGGTGATCTGACCGTAGTTCTCTGGGTCCGAGGACACCGCCATATGCGCGGAGAGGAACTGACGGTTCAAACCGCGGTAAGAAGTAATCAGCTGGAAGCTTGGCTTCCCGGACTTCGGATCCGCCGCCATGACGTAGTAAGGAGGTTGGTTCAAACCACGTGCCTCGCCGGCGGTTGGGTCTTCTGGCACAGACCAGAAGGCATCGTTATTAAAAAACACGCCTGGGTCGGAAACGTGGTACTTCGCCAACAGATCGCGCTGCACCTTGAACATGTCTTCCGGGTAACGGAAGTGGCCGCGCAGCTCGTCAGAGATTACCGCTTTCGGCTTGACGACGCCCGGGAATACGCCCTCCCAGGCCTTCAGAACTGGGTCCTGGTCATCAAACTCAAAGAGATCCACGGAGCCGTCATAAGCGTCGACAGTAGCCTTCACAGAGTTGCGGATATAACCCACCTGCTCGTTGATAAGCCGCTGGCTGGTGCCGTTCGGGTTCTGCGTATCCTGCGTGGAATCTGTCAGCGAGGTGCGCTGTGAATAAGGCAGGGACTCAAGCGTTGTATAACCATCCACAATCCACTTGATGCGGCCGTCAATGACGGCTGGGTAGGTGGCAGAATCGGTGGTCAGCCACGGCGCTACCTTTTCCACGCGCTTGCGCGGGTCGCGGTCGTAGAGAATCTTAGATTCGGAGCCCACGCGGTCAGACAGCAGCAGGTTCATCTCCTGGTACTTCAGCGCATACGCGGTGCGGTCCACAATATTGCCGATCTCAACGCCGCCCTTACCGTCATAGGTGTAAGTGGTGGAATCGGTATCGTACTCAACTGGCTTATCACCGGTCTCGCCCACTACGGCGTAGTCACGCCCATCGCGTGCGCCGGCAATGACCGGACCATAGTAGGTGCGCGGCTGGTCCACCTTGATTCCCAGGGACTTCTCGGCGTCCTTGGTCTCGCCTTCACCCTCATGCTGCTTGCCCTGCTGGGTTTGCAGATCGGAGACGGTAAAGATTGGGAATCCGCCGCGGGCAGAGCCGGCGTCGCGCGCAACCTCGTCGACCGTGTTTGCTTGGGCTGCAACGAAGCCGTTTCCGTGGGTATAAACCGTGTGGCGGTTGATCCAGTTCTGCTGGTTTTCCTGCAGCTCATTCGGATCCAGCTCACGTGCGGCGACCACGAAGTCGCGCAGTTCACCGTCCACGGTGTAACGGTCCATCGCCAAGGTCTCTGGGAAACCATAGAAGTTCTTCAGCTGCTGCATCTGGGTAAAGGTTGGCGCCAAGATATCCGGATCCAACAAGCGCAGGTTCGAAATCGTGGAGGAATCCGAAGCCACCTTAGAATCCGCTACTTCCTCTGCTCCCCAGTTCTCCTCATAGGTAACCTGCTCATCCGTGAGCCCGTAGGAATAGCGGGTGGATTCAATATTGCGGGCGATGTATTCCGCTTCCTTTGCCTGGCGGTTCGGGTTGACGGAAAAGCGCTCCATCAAAAGCGGCCAAGCCTGACCGATGATGACAGAGGAAAGCAACATCAGCACCACTGCAAGTGCAGGGATACGCAGATCCTTGATTACCACCGCAGCGAAAATCGCCACTGCTACGACGACGCCGACGACCATCAGAATGATCTTGGCCGGCAGGTAAGCATTGATGTCGGTGTAGGAGCCGCCGGTAAACAGCGAGTGTTGGTTGTACAGAAGCTGATAACGATCCAACCAGTAGCCTGCTACCTGCAGCAGCATCCATAGGCCACCGGTTACCGCTAGCTGCACGCGGGCCGGGCGAGAAATGGAGCCGCGCACACCGGAGGCACGGTTGCCGATGCGAATGCCGCCCAAAATGTAATGGCTAAACAGCGCCAGCAAGAAACACACCAGAAGCAGCATCGAAAACGCCGAAACGATGATGTTCCACACCGGCAGCTGGAAGGCATAGAAGCCCAAGTCCTTGTGGAACTGCGGATCATCAACGCCGAAATCCTGTCCGTTTAAAAAGAGCATGAACTGGCGCCATGAAGCCTGCCCCATCAGGCCTGCCACCACACCGACCAACAGCGGGATAACCTTTAGGAACACGCCCATGGTCTTTTCGATGGAACGACGGTACTGGTAAACCGGCGAATTTAGATCATTAAAATCTAAGCTCTCGGGGCGGCCACGCCACGCAACGCGGCCCGCGGCATAAACCACGCCTGCCGATACCACTGCGAAGATGACAAAAAGCAGGATTCGCGCTACCAAGGTGGTGGTAAAGACACCACGGTATTCAATTGCGCCGAACCACTTCCAATCTGTATAAAAGCCCACTAACAATGGGCCGATGAACAGTAAGGCGGCAATGATAGCGACCGTCCAGGACAAGCCCCTGGGAGGTCGCTTCATTGGGGCAGCGGGTCGGGAGATACCAGAGGCCAACGCCAGCTCCAATCAAAATCGTGCGAATATAAGCGGTATAGTCTTCCAGCTTAGGGAAGCAATACACAGTTAACGAATAAGGAGTCTCATGAGTTCCCCCGAGCTTTCTCAGCCAGCATTAAACAAAGCCATGCGTGAAGCAGTGGAATTTGTCCACGCTGAGGGCTGGGAGGCACCCCCTACCCTTTTCGCTTTGGTGCCAACTTCCTTGGTCGCGGACCAGCTGGCAGAGCTCAACGAGGAAGACGCTTCCCCGCTTACCCTTATCGTGCAGGACAATATCCCGGAAAACATCGAGCCCGGCTCCGAGCAGCTAGCCGATTATGTCTCCCGCGTGGTCTGGCCACACGAGATCGCCGGCGTCATCTTGGCCCAAGAGATTAAGTTCCGCGACACCTCCGCTGAGGCTGGCCAGAGCGCAGACTCTAGCCCGCGTCCTGCACGCCTTTTCTCCGGCGTGCTGCGTGAGGAAGGCGTCGAACTGACCCTGCTGCAGGTGCGCCCAACCGAGGAAGAACTGGAAGCAGCCGGCCCGTTTGCACAAGACGATATCCAGCTGCGCGGCGGCCCAGACGTGGCACCGGGTGTCATCGCCGCATTGCGCTACGGGCTCGAACAAGATCCCGATGAACTCGACTAAACTGAGGCACTAAGTGTCTTAGACCCAAATTTCTCTACACCTGAAGTCTCAATACTGTCTTTTGAACTCACAGCTTTGAAGGAGTACCTCGTGCGAAATTCCTTGTCCGCCCGCACCGCCTGCGTAGCAGCTGGACTGTTTGCTGCAAGTTGCTCCCTCGCGGCGTGTGGGGACGGCCAGGAGGCTAGCCAGCCCGCACCGGCTGCTCCTGTAGCTACCAGCCAGGAGGCTGAAACCCCGACCCCGAAGACGTCGGAAAGCACCGCTACTACCACTTCATCTGAGCAATCATCGGCCGAGTCCACCACCTCCGAGGAAACAGAATCTGGCGCAAGCGAGTCCGCCTCCGCTTCTGCGACTGCTGCCAAGGGCGAAAAGAAGGGCAACGGAAAGCTCTCCAAGCAGGTAGAAGAAGCCTACGAGACCTTCGAAACCCTCGTTCCGGTGGAGATCTTCCAGCAGTTCGACCGCTGTGATCCCAACGGTGTCGCAGATTCTTATAACTGCTCCGGCTCGGAAATCGGCCAGTTCCAGTTCTTCAAGAACAAGTCCAAGGCCGCCCAAACCACGCAGGTGCTCACCGAGCTGCGCAGCTCCCGCGTGGTCAAGGATGAAGGCGACCGCGTCGTCGGCTGGTCCATGCTGGGCAACACCGCCATCTTGACCGTGGTGGACAACAAGGACGGTCTCGTGATGCAGCAGATGATCTCAACCGACCAAGACGATCCCGAAGAGCGTCTTAAAGAGCTCGGTCTTATCTAATTGCAGGTCTGAACCTGCTTGCCGTGGGCGAAGTCATCCATCGCCTTAATGGCATCGTCCAAGGTCTCCACCTTGGCAACAACCATGTCGCCGGTGTCGCGGCTCGTGGCCTCCGCGCAGTTGTCTGCGGGTGCTAGGAAGAGCTCGGCGCCGGCTTCTTTCGAAGCGGCGACCTTGTGCACGATTCCGCCGATGGGACCCACCGTGCCGTCTTCGCTGATGGTGCCGGTACCGGCAACGAACTTGCCGCCGTTGAGCTCGCCATCAGAAAGCTTGTCGATTACCGCGAGGGTAAACATCATGCCCGCGGACGGCCCGCCGATGTCCTGCAGGTTGTAATCAACCTGGATATCTTCCTTAGGCTTCGAGGTCATCGAAATGCCCATCAGCGCCACCGAATCATCGTGTGGATGCGCCGCCAGCGTGACCTTTTCTTGCAGCTTCTTGCCACCGCGTTCAATGCCGAGTTCAACCTCATCGCCGGGCTTCTTCGCGCGGACCATGTCCTGCACCTGCCCCGGCTGCGTTACCTTCTCACCATCAACGGAGGTAATAACGTCATCTGCACGCACGACCCCCGCGGCAGGTGCATCCTCTAGAACCTGCGCCACCACGATCTTCACTGGCACGTCGAGATAATTCATCGCAGCGACCGTCGCAGCCGACTCCGACTGTGTGAAGGCCTGCTCGTTCGACTCGTTTACCTCTTCATCCGTCTGCCCCTGCGGGATGACGGTATCGATTGGTACCAGAGTGTCATCAGTCATGATCCAGCGCCCCAAGGCTTGCGTCAGCGTCATGTTGGTGCGCACAGACACGGTGGTCATATTGAGCTGACCGGAAGTCTCATAGGTCTTTGGCGCTTTCACGTCCACGACCTCAGTGCCATCAACCTCGCTGAGCGTATCCACGGTTGGGCCAGGCCCCTCGGCCGCATAAGGCACGGTTAAAGCAATATCCGTGCCAGGGATGCGATCGATGCTCAAGGCACCACCCAGCACGATGACCGGGATAGCGCCCCAAACGAGCGTGCGGAGGCGTCGATTTTCTGGTGAATTCACGAGGAATTAGCCTACAACGTTTTCATCCTTGTTCGCTGACAGCGTTGCGCGAGCGATGGAAACAGCCCACCGCCAGCCGGTACATTGGAGCGCATGAGCAACGGATTCGGTTTTTCTTTTCCCAACAATGATGACGGTGACGACGATAACTCGCGCCGCGACCAGAACCCGTTTGGCGCCTTCGGCTTCGGCGGCAGCGCCGCGGGCGGTGGTCTAGGAGACCTTCTTAATCAGTTCGGCCAGATGCTTTCTGGCATGGGCTCCTCAATGAACTCTCCTGAGGGCTCCGGCCCGGTCAACTATGAGATGGCCCAGCGCATCGCGCACCAGCAGATTTCCAACGACAAGGAAATCAGCAGTGCCGATAGCAATGCGGTAGCAGAAGCCGTACGCCTAGCGGAGCTTTGGCTTGACGACGCCACCGAATTGCCCACCGCTTCCGGCAGCGTCAAGGCATGGCACTCCAGCGAATGGCTCGAAGCAACGATGCCAATGTGGAAGCGCTTGGTTACCCCAGTTGCCGAGCACATAAACAATGCGCAGCTGGAGTCAATGCCGGAAGAAGCCCGCGAGATGATGGGCCCGATGGCAAACATGATGAATCAGATGTCCGGCATGAACTTTGGCATGCAGTTGGGCCGGGCACTTGGTGACCTTGCCACCCAGGCACTTACCGGCTCCGACTTCGGTATTCCGGTCTCCCCTGCCGGTAGCACCGCGCTTTTGCCACACAACATCCAAAAGATCGCGCGCGATCTCAATGTGCCGGGCCAAGAAATTCTGGTCTATATTGGCGCCCGCGAGGCCGCCCGCCAGCGCCTGTTCAAGCACGTTCCGTGGCTGGTTGAGCGCCTGGTTTCCTCCGTCGAGGAGTACGCAATTGGCCTTGTCATCGACACTTCCCACATCGAGGAAGCAACCCGCGAGCTCAACCTCGAATCCGGTGACCCACAAGCCATCCAGGATGCGATGAGCAAGCTGCAGGGCATGGACCTGACCCCGCGCATCACCTCCCGCAATGCCGGTGCTGTCTCCCGCCTGGAAACCTTGCTCGCGCTCGTTGAGGGCTGGGTTGATCAGGTAGTAAACGATGCACTGGGAGATCGCATCCCGTCCACCTCCACCATGAACGAGGCGTGGGCGCATCGCCGTGCCACCGGCGGATCCGCAGAAAAGGCCATTTCCAAGGTCGTCGGTATCGAGTTGTCTGCGCCGAAGGTCGACGCTGCTGCCGAGCTGTGGCGTCGCGCGACAGTCGCCGTGGGCGTTGCCAAGCGCGACAAGGCTTGGGACCACCCAGACTTCCTTCCTACGGCAGAGCACCTCGATAACCCAGCCGCCTTCATCGACAGCTTGCTCGACGATGCCACCGATTCCGGTTTCGAGGAAGAATTCGCAAAGCTTGAAGAAATGCTGCGCGAGCAGGATGAAAACGGCGATTCCAATAACTCCGGTGAAGACAAGGAATAACGCCTAGGGCCACTGCCTATCTCCCCCGTTGCTATTAAAGGCCTATCAGCCAAAGCGCTGGTAGGCCTCTAAGTATCCTTTGGCCCGCTCCGCTTTCGGCGCGCGGTCAGCCCACTGCCAAAATTCCGGCCCGTGCCCGGGGATGAAGGTATGAGTCAGCTCATGGATGACGACAGAATCGAGAACATACTCCGGCACGTCCTTGAGGCGATCGGTGATGCGAATATCGCCGGTAGAGGTAGTACAGCTTCCCCACCGTGTGTTTTGATTGCCCACCCAACGAATTGAGCCGATCTTCGCTCGCCCGTCGAGGAAGTTTTTGTTGAGCTGGACGGCGCGCTCGTGCAGATCAGCATCGGAGCGCCGCGTCGAGGTGTGCTTGCGCGCTACCTTCGCCTGCATGTCAGCCACGGCTTTGGCCTCCTCTTTCGCCGACATCCAGGAAGGAATCCGGACTTCTAAGACGCCGTCGACAAGCCGTGCTTGCACCGTCCGCTTGCGCTTTGCGGAACGGATAACGCGCACGGCGACACCTGAGTTCTCATTACTCGACATGACAGGTCATTGTACTTGTGCTGGAATGGGAGCAACGAGCGTGGCTTTAGGGGGAAAAGCATGCCAGTTGCATCGCAAGAGCAATCAACGACTGCCTACATGTTGGCGCCGGGGGTAAGCATTCTGGAGCGCGAGCCCGGCGTCATTCAGTTCGGCATGGACGCCACTCGCGTGGGGGTGGTCGAGGTGGAAAGCGAAATTATCGCTTCCCTGTCTCGCCTCCACCAGCCCATTACGCGCGATAGTATTCAGCGGCTCCTCACCCGCGCCGGCATGGAGGAAACCGCTGCGAGCTCGCTGATTGAGGATCTCATTTGTTACAACATTTTATGGCCGGAGCCTGCGCGAAGCTGCGTGGTTGTGCTGGGCAAAAGCCCGCTTGCCGAGGCCATACGGGCAGCCGCCAGCCAGGATGGATTCGTGCTGCGTAACCAGCTAGAACAAGAAAATACCTACTCGTATATCAAGGCTGTCAGCCCGCATTTTCCGGTGGTAGCGGTGGATTTCCTTGATAAGCCGGTGGAACTGGCTGAAACACTGCGCAAGTGCAAGGGCGACTTTTTACCTGTGTCGATGTTTGATGCCCGTGGTGTAATTGGCCCTCTGCGAACCGCCGGCCGCGGGCCGTGTCCCATGTGCTCGCATCTGCACCGAATCGACGGCGATGAGCAGTGGCACAACGTCGTCACCCAGCTGGATACGGCAGATGCTAAGGCCGACGAGGTCATTATCAAAGCAGTTGCCATGCAAACCATGATCTTTTTAAGACGGCTTGCAGGCCGCCCCAGCCCACCTGGTGCAAAAAGTAGCCGCGTCATGCAAGGCGAGTTACTGGAAGTAGACCCTTACGGCCACAACCAATACCGCCTAGTCCTCGAGCATCCGAAGTGCCCCTACTGTTTTGAAAAGTCCCAGCGGCGCTAAGCGCTAGCATCGTGGCGCTTCCCTGCGGCATCTGACTAAAAATGCAGGTCTGAGTTTGCTGCCCTGAATACTTGCTCAGCTGCGCAGCGTGGAGATGATCTGCAGAACTTCCGCACCATAGCGCTCAAGCTTGGAGGGGCCGACGCCGGAGATTTCGAGCAGCTCACCTTCGTCAGCCGGGAGAGCCTCAGAGATTGCTTGCAGAGTGGCATCGGAGAAGATGACGTAGGCCGGAACTTTGGCATCGCGGGCGGTGTTCGCACTCCAAGCGCGCAAAGCGGAGAACACTTCTTCGTCGCCCTCGTAATCGCAGTACTCGTGGCGTCCCAAGACCTTTTCAGCCGGGCTGCTCAACGGCGCTGCACATACCCGGCACTTGCGCTCGCGATAGCGCCTACCGCTACCAGCGCTTTCTTCGATTCCAGGCACCAAGCCGTCAAGGAAGCGGGTGCGTTCACGGGAGGCCCGAGAACCAGTGGTCTTTGCCAAAGCCCAAGACAAAGCGAGGTGCTCGCGGGCGCGGGTGATTCCGACGTAGAACAGGCGGCGTTCTTCTTCCACCTGCTCGTCACCTGCCTTGATGGCGTAGTTGATAGGTAGCAGCTTCTCCGTCAGGCCCACCAAGAACACGGCGTCCCACTCCAAGCCCTTGGCCGCGTGGATGGTCGCCAGCGTGACGCCTTCCATCGTGGGGTTCTGCTTATTTTCAGAACGGCGATGCAGCTCTCCCAGCACTCCGCTCAAATCAATGCCTTCATGGTCTTGGACAATTTGCTCGATGAGATCCACGAGAGCATTCAGCGACTGCCAACGCTCACGTGCCTTGGCACCCTGCGGCTCGCTAGGCGTAAGCCCCAGTTCAACGAAAGCAGCGCGAGCGATGGCGACGGGATCCGCCGGCAAGTCTTCACGGCGGGTAGCCGCAATGAGCACGCGGATTGCCTCCAGGATTTCCGGGCGGCGGAAGAAGCCCTCGCCACCGCGGACTTGGTAGACAATGCCGGCGTCGGCAAGCGCCTGCTCAAACTGCTCGGACTGGGCGTTGATGCGGTAGAGCACCGCGATCTCAGAGGCTTTAACGCCCTTGTTGAGCAGAGTCAGGATTTGGCCCGCGACTTCCTTTGCCTCGATCTCTTCGGATTCAAAAGCTTTGAACGTCGGCTCTGGGCCGGGCTCGCGCATACCCTGCAGCTCCAAGCGTGTACCGGCAGCGCGGCCAGATGCCTTCGCGATGACGCAGTTGGCCAAGTCCGTTACCTGCGGGGTGGAACGGTAGTCACGCTGCAGCTTCACGATTGTGGCGTTGGGGTAGGTGCGTGAGAAGTTCAGCAGATAATCCGGTGAGGCACCGTTGAAGGAGTAAATCGTCTGGTTGGCATCGCCGACCACAGTGAGGTCATCGCGCTCACCCAGCCACGCATCTAGAACCCGCTGCTGCAGCGGGGTAACGTCTTGGTACTCATCCACCACGAAGGTGCGGTACTGCTCGCGGAAGACCTCTGCCACGGAAGGGACATTCTCAATGGCGCCAGCGATGTGCATGAGCAGGTCATCAAAGTCCAAGAACATGCGGTCCGGGGTGGACTTGAGCTGCTCATAGCGGCGGAATACCTCCGCGACCTTGGCAGGTTCAGCAGGCGCTTCGCGATCTGTCGTGGCGATTACCTCCGGATAGGAATCTGGCCCAACCAGCGAGGACTTAGCCCATTCGATTTCACTGAGATAATCCCTGATGGAGTCCTTCGAATTATCGAGATTCAGCGAGCGCACCGCACGGGCAACGAGGGAGAACTTGTTATCGACGAGCTCCCACGGCAAATCACCTGCCACCTGCGGCCAAAAATAGCGCAGCTGACGCCGCGCCGCCGCGTGAAAAGTCAGCGCCTGAACACCGCCGACTCCCATGTGGTTGAGGCGGTCACGCATCTCGCCCGCAGCACGGGTTGTGAAGGTAACCGCAAGAATGCGCTGCGGGCTAGCGAAACCTTGGTCCACCATGTTGGCGATGCGATAAGTAACCGTACGGGTCTTACCGGTGCCCGCGCCCGCCAGGATGCACACCGGCCCACGAGGGGCGGTGGCTGCTGCAAGCTGATCCTCGTCCAATAGGGACAAATCCGGCCTATTCACCGTGGTACCACTCCATAATCATCGTGTGTGCAATCGAGCCCTTGCGGGCAATGTTTAATTCCGGCAGCTCAGCGCGTGAAACCCAGCGGACTTCTTCGAGCTCGCCATCAGTATCGCAAACAGCCTGGACATCATCCGTGACCGCACTAAAGCCCATCATCAACGAGCCACTAGGCGGCCAAGGCTGCGAGCCCCAATAGCGCACTTCGTGCACACGCCTGCCGGTCTCCTCCAACGCTTCCCGCGCGAAAGCTTCCTCCAGGCTCTCCCCCGGTTCGACGTAGCCCGCGATGAGCGAGAAGAAGCTATTGCGCACGCGGTTGCGAGCCAGAAGGATCTTATCCGTGCCTGCCAAGCAGATAATGCCGATTACTGCGGGATTGATCCGTGGAAAGACCATGCGGCGTGGGTCTTGGAGCGAGCGCCCGACGACGCCCGGTTCTGGGAAGTACAGTTCTTCACCCGTACGCGCATCAAAACGCGTCTCCCGGCGATTGCGAACTAAATGGATGGCCTTGAGGATGTCAGGGTTTTCTGCGAAGAAGGCAGCGTCACGGAGCGTTCCCAGCTTCGTAGCGGATTCATCGGGGATAGAAAACGCCTGAACGGCCCCTACCTCAACGAGGATGGGGCCGCTGGGCTCCGCGACCAAGACCGGCGCACCCGCGTCATCGACCGGTACTCGGTTGCTCTCGGTGACAGGAAGAAACACTAGTCTTCTTCGTCCTCTTCTTCAGTTGCCTGCTCCATCTCGTGCTTGATGTAAAGAAGGCGATCGCCGGGCTTGAGGGAGTAAGCATCCGCGGTATCCACGCGGTGCAGCTCGTTGTTACGCAGCACTGCCAGCACGATGTCTGCGAGGTGACGTGGGTTGGAGCCCACCTCGAACTCGCGGACCGCACGTTCGGAGACGGAAAAGCCCTCGTTTGGGGAGAGGAGATCCTCCATCATTTCCACTACCGTCGGCGTTACGGTGGCAAGGCCCAGCAGGCGTCCAGCAGTCTCCGCGGAGGTAACTACGGAATCGGCACCCGATTGGCGCAGCAGGTGGCGGTTCTCAGACTCACGCACCGAAGCAACAATCTTTGCCTTCGGGTTCAGCTCGCGCACCGAGAGAGTACACAGAACGGCGGTATCGTCCGTGGACGGAGTCACGACAACAGACGCCGCATTCTCGACGCCCGCGATGCGCAGGACGTCCTGCTTAGTACCGGAACCAAAGATGGTGACCAGGCCGTGGTGTTCAGCGTTCGCGAGCGAGGCACGGTTGGTGTCGATGACCACGATCTGGGAGGCCGGGACGTCGTCAGCCAGCAAAGCAGCGACGGCGCCCGCGCCCTTGGTGCCGTAACCAATAACAACAGTGTGGTTGCGCAATTGCTTTCTCCAATTCTGGATTTCGAATGTACGACGTGCTTTATCTGTCAGCACTGACAGCGTCGCGCCGACCAACAAAACAAGGAAGATCAGGCGGGCTGGCGTAACGATGAGCAGGTTGACGAAGCGGGCTTGCGGGGTCACCGGGACGATATCGCCATAGCCCACTGTGGTGAGAGAGACTGCGGCGTAGTAGGAAGCATCGAGAAACGACAGGTTCTCGCTGTAGCCATCACCATCGAAGTAGACCACGACGGTGACGAAGACAAGCAGCGCGAATGCCCACAGGACGCGGCTGCCCAGCTGCTTCCACGGGCTGTCATTGTCAGCACGCGGGACCGTGATCACATCAATGAGCGCGTGATCAGGCTGCGACGTCAGCTCAATCTGCGGCATGAAGCGCGCCTTAAAGCGACGGCTTATGCGTTGCGCACGTTGTTTCGGCACTGGACTTTGGTCTTCCTCTAACTTTGATTTTTGTGGCTTTAGCGGCACGCGTTAACGCGAGCATAGCCAAAATGGGACCCGCGTTTTACGAACCGGCTAAATACCTTAACCCGCAGAGGCAGAAACTGACGATTCAAGAAGCTCCACCAGCCGCTTTCCGGTGGGCAAATCCCGCGGTTCAAAGAGATAGCCGTCATGGACATAGAAGAATGCCGCGCGTACGTCTTCGGTGCTATGCACGCGCCGCCATGCCTCAGCATAGACCGCAAGCTGGATCTCTGCCGCGCGCATATCCGCGCCTTTAGGCGGGCGGCCAGTTTTCCAGTCCACGATAAACCAGGTGCCGTCTGCTTCGCGGAAGACTGCGTCCATGCGTCCGCGTACTACCGAATCACCGATGGTGATTTCAAAAGGCGCCTCAACATATTCCGGGGTGCGCTGCGCCCATTCGCTGGAAAGGAACGCCTCCTTCAATGCTTCCAAGTCCTGCTCAGGCTGTTCATCGGAGCCGGGCAGTTCATCCTCCGACAACAGAGCCGGCGAACCAAACCTATCTTCCAGCCAAGCGTGGAAAGCGGTACCGCGTTTGGCGTATGCATTCGGCTTAAAAGGAATGGGACGTCGTTGGCGCCGCGCAAACTGAATGGGGTCTGAACTGAGCGAGACCATGTCGGAAGCCGTCAGCTCGGTGGGAAGCTCTACGTCCACGACGGGTGCTTGCAATGCCGCGTATTCCTCGATCAAAGCACCGGCTTCTTGTTCCCAAAGCTCAAAGGTTTCTCCTGCGCGCAACTCCGGAAGTTTGTCCATGGCCTCCAGCACAGTCTCCGCTGCCTGCACAGCATGCGGGCTAGCTTCCAGCGCTGGGAAAGTGCCCTCGAGCGTTACCTCGTGCGCGGCAGCCTCCTCGGGGCTAGCGGGCACGTCCCAATGCTGGACCAAGTCAGGATGCTTTGCGCGCAGCAGTTCTAGGTATTCGTAGGGCCCCTTCTTCGACTTATTTTGGACCTTGTTGGTTCCAGAACCCGTAATCGTCAGCGTGGACTCGGTGCGGGTCATCGCAACGTAGAACAGGCGCGCGCTTTCCTCGCGCTGGTTCTGGCGCACGCTTTCCTTATAGGCCTCACATGCCTTGCCGAATTCCGAACGCTTTGTAGCATCAGGGTCCAGCTCGATGACGTCTTCGTCACCGGGGACCTTCTCCACGAAGGTGAGGAAGGTTTCGGCTTGGCCCTTGTAGCTCGTGGAGTCAGCGTGGAGCACACAGACGTGCTTCCACTCCAGGCCTTTGGATTTGTGCACGGTCATGATTTGCACGCGCCCGGCTACAGCGGGAACTTCGCCGGGAGTAAGGCCGTCTTCGCGTTCGCGTGCCATCGAGAGATAGTCCAGCAATGCGGAAAGGGAATCGCCGTGGAAATCGGCGACGACGTCGGCAAAAGCGTCCAGGTGCGTGGTGCCGCCCAACGTGCCGCTGGCTAGGACCTCGGTGCGGATATTAAAGAGTGCTTCGATGTCGGCGAAGAGATCCGATAAAGACTTAGACAGCGAGTAGGTACGCAGGTGGCGCAGTTTCGAAGAAAGCTCCTCCATGCGCACCAGCCCCGGCGCGCTATAGCGTTCGCGCTCGCCAAGGTCTGCCAAAGCATCGGCCAGGCCCAAGATTTGTCCAGTGCCTTCTTCAGTCAGCTCCGCTAGTTGGGCGGCGAGATGCTCGACTGGGTCGCCGCCCTCCCAACGCAACCGTCCTGATGCCGCTGCATCGCCGCCAGCAAGGTTGCGTTGACGTGCCAACAGCTGCTGCAGATCCTTTACGCCCAGCCCGCACATGGGCCCGGTGAGCACGCGCAGTGCGGCGTTGGTGTCCTGCGGGCGGACGAGGATGGTGGCAACGGCAATGAGATCTTGAATCTCCGGCTGCCAGAGCAAGCCGCCTAGGCCGACGATTTCATTCGGCACGCCTGCGTCATCTAAGGCTTGTGCGATAAGGGGTGATTGCTTATTCGTTCGTACAAGCACCGCCGCGCTGAAATCGTTTGGGTCCTCGTATCGCTCATAAAGGCTCTTGAGATGCTGGGCGATGTGTTCATGCTCCTCGCGCTCAGAGGCAAAATACCCCAGCTCGATATCGCCTTCCGGCGCGCCATCGCGCGGCTGCAGCTCATCAACAGGCCGTGGGCCAGCGGACTCGGAAAAGAGCTTGGCCGCGACGTCGTTTGCCAGTTCCAAAGCCCGCTGTGGGTTGCGCCAGGATGTGGTCAGCTGGTCCTTCGGTGCAGGTGAGCCATCTTCCTGGGGGAAATCCTCTACGAAGGCCGCAAGATTTTCTGCCGTGGCGCCACGCCAACCGTAGATAGATTGCATTGGATCGCCCACGGCCGTTACGGATACGCCTGGGCGCACGCCGCCGAACAGGGAACGAAGAAGCACGCGCTGTGCATGGGAGGTGTCCTGGTACTCATCGAGCATCACCACGTTGAAACGCTGGCTTTGCTGCTCGCCTACTGCGGGATGGCTCTGGGCCAGCTTGGCGGCGATTGCCATTTGCTCGCCAAAGGTGATGACGCCACGGGCCGCTTGTTCTTCCTTCAGGGCCTCAACGAGTGGAAGATACTCCACACGCAGCTGCTGGCGGTCTAGGTACCGTTGCACATCCTTGTTGAATTCCGGGCCGTTTTTACGGGTCTTCTCTAGGTCATAAGCGGTGGCAGTGAAGATCCGGGCATGCTCCCGGATATCGGCCGGATCCATCAACGCGTTATCGATGGATTGTGCAAGCTTGAGCAGGGTCTCAGCAACCGTGGCCACCGACTGGGACGCAGATAACTTGCCGCCGTAATTGAGCACGACATCGTGCGCGATGGCGAAGCGTTCTGCGTCTGTAATAATCCGCGCGCTTGGCTCAACCGGCATGAGCAGACCATATTCCCGTACCAAATCACCCGCGTAAGAGTCATACGTGGCGACCTTCGGCGCAATGTTTTCCAGCGCTTCCGCCGCTGCAGAATCCGGCGCGACGATGCGGGAATCTCGCAGCTTCATCAATTGCTTGCGGATGCGCTGCTCAAGCTGCTGAGCTGCCTTGCGGGTAAAAGTTAGACCCAAGACGTTTTCTGGGCGCACCATGCCATTGGCCACGAGGTAGACCACACGCGAGGCCATGGTTTCCGTCTTGCCAGCTCCCGCGCCGGCGACGACCAGCTTCGGACCGAGCGGGCCCTCGATGACCTTGCTCTGTTCATCCGTCGGCGGGAAAGGCTTATCCAGAGCAGCAGCAAGTTGCTGGGGGCTTAAAAGTTTAGTCTGCGAGCTCATCAGAAACCTGCTTTCCTTCTGCTTGGATGGGACAAATGGACCGGATTGCGCAGCGCCCACAGGACTCATTTTCCCGGGCGGTCAAGTGCTGACTGGAAAGTTCAGCTACCAGCGCGGGCAGCTTCCCAGCGAATTCTTCTAGTTCTTCCGGCAGCACAGCAGCTTGGTCGCGGCTGGTGATGGACTTTTGATCAGTGCCTGGATAAACCAGCACGCCACCACCTCGAGCCATACCCTCACCCGTGCGGATTACAGGACCGTGTGCCTTGTCTTCGTTAGCGTCGCACAGCTGACCATGCGCCAAAGCCAGCTGATAGGTCTTTAGCTGCGCATTGTCTTTGGCTTCCTCACGAGACGGCGCGCTGCTGCCCGTCTTGAGGTCAACCACCATGTAGTCTTCGCCTGCTTTAACCAGGCGGTCCATATAACCTGCCACCTTAATTCCCGGCATGACCTCCACGGAGACCGGAACCTCCACGCCAACCAGCTCAAAGGTAGAAGCAGTGTCCAGGGCCCACTGATGCGTGCGCTCAAGCAGGCGCTCAAAGTCCGCGAGCTCGGAGTCTCGCTTCCAGCTGGGCGCATTAAGGATGAGGCCAAAAGCATCCTTGACCATCTTTTTGCCAAGTTCTGGATCCACGCCGCGGCCCAGCGCCTCAAGATATGCATGCGCCATGGTGCCGCGCAGCAACGCCAGCGGCGTCTCTTCTTCCTCGCTCAAGTTTCCAAGTACTGCATTGAGCGGACAACGCAACAGCGCCTCCACGCGGGATGGCGAGACACGGCCAGTGGGCGTGCCAGAGTCTTCCGTTTCTTCCGCTACCGCCACCGAGCGTGCAGCCCACCATTGCTCAGGATGGGCTCCGGGCACTCCGGCCTTGGCAAGCCGTGCGAGCTGACGTGCCGCCTGACTGCGCTCGGCCTCCCCGCTTTCAGGATCCATGACCACACGACGCAATTGGGCTACGAAAGAAGGCACCGAAAGCACCGCTACCTCGAGCGGGTCAATTTCCCGCTCACCGCGCGCTGATACCGGTTCGGGTTCGGCCACTTGCAGGCCCAACTCTTGCGGCAAACGCACCGCGCGCAGGCGCTTATTTGCTTCCCGGCGTTCGACTGCACCGGGCACGTCCACACTGCCCTGCCGCGCAAACTCACTAATAAAGCGCGACGGCTCTTCGGGCACGTCAGCATCGGGCGCATCGACCGCGGCGAGCAACAAACGCGCACGATGGCGGGTCGTGGCCACGTGGAACAAGCGGCGTTCCTCCCTCAAGCGGCTTGCCACATGGCTTACCGGCGTGCCCGGGGTAATCGACCGATCCAGCAGATCAATTAGCGCTTCCTGCTCAAAGATCGATCCCGTCTCACCGAGGGAAGGCCAAGCACCTTCCTGAGCGCCAGCGATGACCACGGTGTCCCATTCCCGGCCCACCGCACCGTGCGCAGTAATCACCTCTACCGCCTGCGGGATGGCGCTGCGGCGGTCACGCACGCCGGTGGGCAATTCTTGTTCTTCGATGTGCCGCAGGAAGGAATCGAGCGAAGCTCCGGGACGGCGCTCAGAGTAGTCACCTGCAGCATCAAAAAGCGCCATCATGGCATCCAGGTCGCGGTCTGCCTGCGAGCCGGTTGCACCACCGCGCAACGCAGCCGCCTGCAAACGAGCATCGAGCCCAGTGGCATTCCAGACCTCCCACAGGATTTCCTCGATAGAGGCTTGCGCATCAATGGCAGCGCGGCCTGCCTGCACAATCGCGCGGATGCGCTCCAAGATGGTTTCTTCGCGCTCGGTCAAAACCCCCGCGAAATCTGGCAACTGCCCTTCCAAAAGCCCACGCAGCGAATCAATGCCGCGCGCTTGTGGCGCCCACCGCCGCAGGCCACGAATCAGGCGGCGCAAGGTTACAGGATCCGCTCCGCCCACAGGCCCGGTAACTAGGTCTTCGAGTTCCGCATTGCTGAGTTCATGTTCGAGCGCCCGTAATGCCAAAAGTACCGACTTGACCAGCCTTTGCTCGGCCAAGATTACGTCCGTGGGGTTGATATGAACCGGCACACCTGCGGCTAGCAGCGTGCGGCGAATCTGGCCGATATCTCCGCTAGAGCGGACGATGACGGCGATATCGCGCCAGTCGACGCCGTCTTCCAAGTGCCGGCGGCGCACCGCATCGGCCACCACATCACGCAAGGTCGAGCGCGAGTCCACGATGCTGATGCAGGCAGGCGCTGGACGACGCTGCGGTTCATCCAGCACCAGCTCATGCTCTGCGGGAAAAGAAGTCAAGAACTCCGAATTGGCACCGCGGAAAGCAAAGACCGCTTGGTCAGGGTCACCTGCTACTACGGTCAGTTCCGCCCCACGCGAGAGCTTTTCCACAAGCAATCCGGAGGTTGGATCAAGCAGTTGGGCATCGTCGACGATGATGGTGTGCCACGGGTGGTTTTCGGTAGCGCTAGAGCGCAGCAGTACCTCGTTGACTAACTCCGCCGCCGAATAAGAGTGCAGGCCGGCTAGCTGTTGGGTGCGCTCATATTCCAGCAGGAATTCACCCGCCGCAGTCCACATCGGCCGGTCATACTTCTTCCCCAACTCCATAAGCTCATCGGGACCTTGGCCGCGCTCGATAGCGCGCAAGAGAAGGTCGCGCAATTGGCGCGCGAAACCCCCGACGGTCAGTGCCGGCCGTACCTCCGCCGGCCAGCTGCCTCGATGTTCTTCGGCTTGGCCCTCGAGTAGTTCACGGATGACGGCGTCCTGCTCCGCGCCGGTGACAAGGCGGATCTCCTCGTCCGCTGCCTTACGCAACAGCGCAAAGGCCAGCGAGTGCACGGAGCGCACCATGGAGGCCTGCGCCGCGTAATCCTCAAGGTGTTCTGCCAATTCACGGCGCAGGATGGCGCCAGATTCCTTGGAGGTGGAAACAACCAGAATGCCCGAAGGATCAGCGCCGCTGCGCAGCTTTTCCAAAACCACATCAATCAGCAGGCTGGAAACGCCGGCACCGGCCGAGCCTAAAACGCGCCAGGTACCTTTTTGCGGCAGCGGAAAATCCCAAGTGCGCGTGCTGTAATTGGCATGGCGCGGCACGAGGCGCACTTGAGGGGAAGGCGGCAGAACGACGCCTACACGGGCAGTAGAACGGGGATCGTAACTCACCCGTTTAGTATTTCAGATGCCCTGGACACCAGCAGAGCTTCGACCCTTTCAATATTCGAACGCGTGGTTGACTTCGAAGCGGGATGCAAGTTATTGACGTAGCGGCGATAAGCTGAGGCACGCAACAACAACTGCGGCATACCTGGCACGTGTCCAAAGCGCGAACAAATTCCATCATCCACAGACTCGGCTACCAGGCCGTCGACAATAACGAGTGCCGCGCTCCAGCCCAGTGGGCGGGGGGCAGCGGAAGGGACGACGTCGACAAGCGCCGGCGGATTCGCCCCAGAGTAAACGGTCGTGCCCAACACGTCCACGTGCGCGATGCCCACGGGGAGGCTATCAGTTAGCTCCGCCGAATAGGCCTCCCCTGTCTCCGCCCAAGCGGCACGCTCGGCGCGAGCGAAAACGTCGTCACGCTGGCCAACATTCGGCATAGGAAATGTAGAAAGCGCCGCGTCCAAGCGCAAGGCCATCTGTGCGGTTTCATCGATGCGCCCACGCAGCTGCCCTGGAACATACTGATTGGCCTTCCAGCCCGCAGCTGTAAAACGGGCATCCGTGCTAAGGACCGGCCGCACCACGCGCGCGCCTTCTACGGCGAGCTTCTCACGGACCTTGGCGGACCATCCGGAAAGCTCGTTGGCGCGGGCGAAGACAACGTCACCTACCTTGATGCCGTGATCCCACTCCGGCCCCAGAACCTCACTTTGGACCTTGCAGAGATTGGCGCCAGCGTGAAATGCATTCAGCACGTGCTCTGGAGGAAGCAACATTTAGTTCTCCTATTCCGGCTTATGCGGATCTTTAACCCGCGGGTTTGGATACGGCCATGGATTCGGCTCGCAGGTTACATCCTCGTTGGGATAGACTTCTTTGGAGTCTTTTTCATAGAGCTCAGCGTTGTTCAAGCTAAGCGTCTGCTGCATCATGACCGGCGCAAGCTTCCCCTTGCCGCCACACGCCTGGTGGGAGGCATAGCCAATGGCATGGCCAAACTCGTGGTTGATGAGGTACTGGCGGTAATTGCCCAAGTCACCTTCGAATGGCAGCGCCCCGCGCACCCAGCGGGACTCGTTGAGATTGACCGTGGACTCACCAGTGATTCCGGTGTGGCAGGAAGTCTCCGTTTCCAGCTGCGCGCCGCAGAGCTCAGCGGTGGTTTCCAGGGAGGTCAAGCGAATACGCGTATCCGGATTTTCATCGGCCTTTACGTGGGCGAATTCGAAGTCACCGGTAGCCGTCCAACCGCGTGGATCCCCCAGCGTTGCATCGACCATGGCAGCAAAGGCGGAGTCGCCTCCGTACGGGGTCGTGTCGACGCCGTTTTCAATCTCTACCGAGTAACGAACCTTCTTCTTGCCGCCCTTACCCGCATGCGCGCCGGCAGTACCCGCATCGCGGTAAGTATCGTCGCCCTTTTCCGAGAAATCACCGCCGGCGGGTAGCCCGTCCTTCGCCACAGCAATGCGGCTGGCCTTGGCGGGATCGGGGCCTACTCGGTCTTCTTCGGTGGTAGCCGCCGCTTCTCTGCCAGAAGCTACGGTGGCCTTTTCTTCTTGTTCTTCTTGCACGGGACGTGCGACGTCGACAAGCACCCACACGGTCAGCACCACCATCACTGGGATCGCAACAACGCGCCACCAACCATAAGCCTGTGCAAACCTGACGATCCACGGATCTTGGCCAGGCTTGCGGTGCGGGTGACGTGGGGCGCGTTGCGAACTATCCACAGGGCTTTTCATGAGGAAATAGATTACCCGTTGCGCCCTTTTTGAGGGCAATTCCTCTGCTAGGGCGCAAACCTCATGGGCTTAAGCGCCTGCAAAACCGACGGCATGGGTCTTAGCGACGCCGATTTCTGCATAGACCACACGGTCAGTGCGGACGATGTACTTGCGGCCCTTGGTATCTTCCAGCTCCAAGGTAGCGTTATCTGCCAATGCGGAATTGACCTTGGCTACCAGCTCTTCCTGGGTGCCCTCTGCGTGAATGACAAGCTCACGGGCGGTGTCTGCGAAACCAATCTTGATATCCATGAAAAGGTCTCCTCCTTAAAAGTTTAATTTAAAGTCTCAATGGCCCCACTATAGCCGTACCGGCTACTATCAAGTTGTGTCATTTCAACAGTCTGAGCCCTCGCAATCACCTACCTTTGCGTCCCTCGGCGTCGCAGCAGAGATCGTAGATGCCCTGGCCAGCCGCGGAATTGAGCGCACGTTCGCCATTCAGGAACTGACTCTTCCGATCGCGCTCGGCGGACAAGACCTCATCGGCCAAGCCCGCACTGGCATGGGAAAGACGCTCGGCTTCGGCATTCCAGTTCTAGATCGCGTGTTTGACGACGCCGATATTAAAGAACTAGACGGCACCCCTCGCGCCCTCATCGTGGTTCCTACTCGCGAGCTTGCGGTCCAAGTCGGCGAAGATCTTTCGGCTGCTGCTCGCAATCTCCCAGTCCGCCTTGCCACTTTGTACGGCGGGCGCCCTTATGAAGAGCAGATCAAGATGCTCAACAAGGGCGTCGATGTTGTCGTAGGTACCCCGGGCCGCCTTTTGGATCTGGTTCAGCAAGGCCACTTGAGCCTCGAGCACGTGGCAATCCTCGTGCTCGACGAGGCCGACGAGATGCTTGATCTGGGATTCTTGCCAGATATTGAAAAGATTCTGGAAGCTCTCCACGGCAATGCGCACCAAACCATGCTGTTTTCTGCCACCATGCCTGGCCCCATTTTGACCTTGGCACGTACTTTCATGTCGCGGCCTATCCATATCCGCGCCGAATCCGGCGACGAGAACCAAACCCATGCTTCTACCCGCAAGGTGACCTTCCAGGCTCACCGCATGGACAAGTTGGCGATTGTCTCCCGCGCGCTGCAGGCGGAAGGCCGCGGCAAGACCATCATCTTCGCCCGTACCAAGCGCTCTGCAGCGGAAGTTGCAGACGAACTGGCCCAGCGCGGGTTCCGAGTCGGCGCAGTGCACGGTGACTTGGGCCAAAAAGCGCGTGAAAAGTCCCTCAACGCATTCCGCGAGGGCAAGGTGGAAGTCCTCGTCGCCACCGACGTTGCCGCACGCGGTATCGACGTCGACGATGTCACCCACGTCATCAACTATCAGGTTCCAGATGACCCAATGACCTTTGTCCACCGCATTGGCCGCACGGGCCGCGCAGGCCATACCGGCACCGCAATCACCTTGGTGGGCTACGACGAGCTGGGTAAATGGCGCCTTATCAACGACGAACTCGACCTCAACGAAGCAGAACCGCCGCAGTGGTTTAGCACCTCCCCCGAGCTTGCCGAGGCCCTCGGTTTTGAAGAGGGCATTGCCGAGTCCGTCGGCCCCGCGACTAAGGTAATCGGCACAACCCGTCTGTGCAAAAAGCCTTCGCCACGCAATTCCACCCGTACCCGCCGTTCCAGGAGCCGCCGTCGATGAGCAAGACCCCAATCCTTCGCGCGAGCGCGACTGACTGGAAGTTGACCGGCGCCATCGCTGCGGTGTGTGCGATCGCTGTAGGAGGAGCCTACTTTAGCGCCGATATCCGCGACTCTGAGCTGGTTCCGGCAAGCCATGCCATGCCTGACGACGTCGAGGTGCTCGCCGAACCCCCGGTCAAGCTTGCCGAATCCTTCCGCTTGCCCAATACGCCTGTGCCGGGCCAATACCGCGCGCTTTCTGCAAAGGGGCTGACCATCACGCACGAGGGCGAAACAATTACCGCCTCTGACCCGAATGGCAATCCGGTATGGCACTACACGCGTGCGGGTTTAGACTTGTGTTCCCTGGGCACTGCTTGGGGCAAGGTAGTTGCCACCTACCGCACCGGCGTGGGCTGTGGCGATACCGTGGCCATTGATGCGGCGACGGGACAGTACTCGGATACGCGCAGCGCTATCAATTCCGAAGATGTCGTGGCCATTGCCTCCAATGACCGAGTTGGCACCGTTTCTACTGAACGCGTAGACATTTGGCGCTCGGACATGGTGCGCACCATCGAATACGGCGATGTTAAGGCCAAGCAAGAGCCGGATATGCAGGAACACGAGGAGTGTTCCATCACCTCGGCTCTAACGCGCACTGAAAACCTCGCCGTTACTGAGTCCTGCCCAGAGAATCCAAACGTTACGTCGCTGCGCCTGATGGGCGCCACCCCGGAGGATTCGCGTAAGCCGGAGATTTCCGCCGATGCCACCATGGATAATCAAGGCTCGAGGCTAATTGCAGTGGGCCAAAAGGCCGCGGCGGTCTATCAGCCCGGCGAGACCCCGCGCATCGATTCTTACTCTGAGACCGGCGAAAAGACCGCCTCACAACCGGTTGCGCCTTCCCCGGAGGTTAATAACTCTTCGACGCCTTTCGCACCGGCTACAGCGGATCTTCCACACCACATGTCTTGGTTTGATGGCCAGCGCCTCTATTTGTTTACTCCGACTACGCTCAAGGTGGACCACGTCTTTGAGGACGCAATCGGAACCGGCATGGCAGTAGGAGATCGCCTGCTTATGCCAACCGATGAGGGAATCGCAGTGGTCAACTGGAGCACCGGTGAAACCGAACGCAACATCCCCGTCGACCGCGGCGACTACGAGGGCCCCGTCTTCCTCACGCAGTCTGGAACCGCCATCGTGGAACAACGCGGCGACACCGCAGTGGGCCTTAGCGCGCTTTAAAGCGCTGCCCGCACAATCGCCGCTGCCAGCGGCCCTAGCTAGCCACGAAAGTTGGCCTCGGCCCACTTCGCGGAGTCCGGCACGACCATCACGAAATACAGCGCGGCAAGAGCGCTGGCAAGAGTGATAACACCCAGCACCGCAGCGCCGCCGCTAAACATCTGGAAAGAGCTCGCGGCAAGGATGATCTCGACGAGGACCACTGCTCCCCTGCCCCAGCGCTTACCCTTTACAAAGGCTAGGGCACCGATAATCACAAAGCCGAACACGATGAAGATGAAGACAGCGGTGCCGAAACCAACGAAGTTGGAAGCGCCTGCCTCAGAGACCATCGAAGCGTTCTCAGCACCCTTCAATTCACGGATAATGAGGAAGAGGCCGAAGGCAATAACAGCCACGGACTGCACGATGGCAATGCCCGCAGCAATCAGCACCGAGCGCGGCGCGCCCGAATTCGCCGCGGCGCTTTTTTCAAACTTTTTGGCAGTGTTCTTCTTCGAATTCTTCTCAGTCACGCGCCACAGTCTACTCACCTGTTTAAAGCATGAGACGCATTGTCATGCCGTTACGACGCGCGGATTTGATAACGCGTGGGAACAAGTACTGCTAGGAACGCGTCCTTAACTATCGACGCGGATGCGCATCGGGGGCATCTGTCCAGAAGTAGATTTGACGGGATCCAAGTCACCACACTCACCTAAAATAACCCAAAGTGGCAGGTAAACTAATTATTGCCAGCTTTCTTGCAGGAAGAAGGGCGCCATTTTTCGCCGTTCACTTGCATGAAAGTCAGTGATCTTTGCCACAATTTACCTCTTAACCCTAGCGGGATGGAGGTAAACATGTCATGATTCTCAAGTAGCAAAAACAACGGACTGTTTAAGCAGCCCAAAACTTGGAAAAACATCCAAGTGAACACAAAGTGAATCATGGCGGCGCCGACGCTGGCCCTAACTCGAGACAGGGCCCCACTGAGCGCAGACCGGTTCGCTCCCACCCCTGTTAATTGCTGTAGTCCGCATTTGTGGACCGCAGAGACCTGTCATGCTGTCTAAATTCTGTTAGGAGATTTCAATCATGGATTGGCGCCACGAAGCTGTTTGCCGCGACGAAGACCCAGAGCTGTTCTTCCCAGTAGGCAACTCCGGCCCTGCACTTACCCAGATCGCAAAGGCCAAGCTAGTTTGCAACCGCTGCCCAGTTTCCTCCGCTTGCCTGAAGTGGGCACTGGAGTCCGGCCAGGATGCCGGAGTCTGGGGCGGTATGTCTGAGGAAGAGCGCCGCGCTCTCAAGCGCCGCCGCAACCGCGGCCGCGGCCGCGCACGCGTTACCGTTTAAAATTCACTTCCCTAATTCTCCGCTAACCTAACCCGATTTCCCCACCGGCTGATCCAGCCACTAAAGTCAGTGGGTAAGTAATTTATCCGCTCACCTATTAGCAAGGAGGCCGCCCATGTCTAAGCGTGGTCGTAAGCGCAAGGATCGCCGTAAGAAGAGTGCAAATCACGGCAAGCGTCCTAGCGCGTAAATAAGCAGCACGACAAAGGCTCGCTCTCCCTTCGTTGAAGGAAGGCGAGCCTTTTGCTGTATCTAAAATAGGCTGCTGAATCTACCTTTGGACTATCTACCTTTGAATTTTAGTTCCAGCGAACCTCGGTACGAGTTATTTCGATGGTGATGCGCTGACGCAGCGACTGTGGCGCTTTGGTGCCAGAACAACACTTGCGAACGAGCGCACGAACCACTTCTTCGCTTTCAAGCCGTGCTTGGCATTCGTCGCACTGGGCAATATGTTCACGGATTTCTAGCGCACGCGCATAGCTTGTGCGCTCATCCAATAGCTCGCAAAACAGTGCCTGGACCTCAGGAGAATTACATGCGCCGCAATTGTTTCCTGTAGCGTTGCTCATTGCTTCTCCTCCATGTCTGGGTGGTTGAGACCGATGCCTTCTTCTCTAGCCACGTCTTTCAACGCGCCACGAAGGAGTTTTCTTCCACGATGTAGCCGGCTCATGACCGTGCCAAGTGGAGTGTCCATAATTTCTGCGATTTCCTTGTACGCCAGGCCTACGACGTCGGCGTAATAGACAACCATGCGATAATCCTCCGGCAAATCATTCATAGCCTCGGAGATCGCGGAATCCGGCATCAACTTCAATGCTTCGACTTCGGCTGATTCCAGGCCTGTCGAATCATGGCCGGCAGTTGTATAGAGCTGAAAATCGCTCAAATCATCTGCTGAAGATTCCGCCGGGCGGCGCTTCGCCTTGCGATAGGAGTTGATGTAGGTATTGGTCATGATTCGGTAGAGCCAAGCTTTGAGGTTGGTGCCTTGCTTGAAGGAGCCAAAATTCTTATAAGCCTTCAGATAGGTCTCTTGAATCAGGTCTTCGGCGTCCTGCGGGTTGCGCGTAAGACGCATGGCTCCACCGTAGAGTTGGTCGAGTAAAGGCAGTGCTTGCTCCTCAAAGAGGCGCTGACTGTCCTTAGCGCTAGTAGTTTTTGTAGCCACGTATCCCATCCTAATGGGTTGGCATGACGCGGCTACTAAAATGCGGCTTATGTCCAAGTCCAAGAAAACTCCGCATGCCGCTACCCCAGCTTTAAAGCTCTTGGAAGAAGCGGGAATCCCACATAAGGTGGCAATCTTCGAGGGCGGTACGGATCATTTCGGTGACACTGCCGCAGCGGAACTAGGCATCGATGCTGATCGCGTATTCAAGACTCTGGTGGTCGATCTCACCGCGGGCAAAGGCGCCAAGCGGGAATTAGCGGTTTGCGTGTTGCCAGTCTCACACAAGCTCAGCCTAAAGAAGGCGGCCGCGGCATTCGGTGCGGCGAAGGCGACGATGGCTGATCCTCAAGATGCCTCGAAATCCTCCGGCTATATTCCAGGCGGAATCTCTCCGCTAGGCCAAAAGCACGTTCTTCCCACCGCAATTGATGAAACGGCTGTCCTCTTCGACACCATCTTTTTCTCCGGCGGGCGCCGTGGCCTCGACATCGAAATGAATGCGGAGGACTTAGCCAAGGTTCTCGATATCACTTTCACCGACCTGGTAGCGCAGTAGTTGGCGCAGCAATCGTTCTAGAACAGCCCTTCCGGGGGTTGTTCTGCAATAAGCTCGGCATAATCGTTATGCACGTTGCCCACGGCTGGATCCGCGGGCCGCGCTTGAAAACCGGTGACGGTGCTTGGCTCGAGCAAAGGCTCGCCTGCCAGCCATGGCCCGATTTCCTCCTGCCGCAGGAACTTAGGCAGGCGGCCGTGCAGCCACGCCATTTCTTCGGTGGCTTCGGTGGTAATCATCGTGGCTGAAAGCCTGTCTTGGCCCGAGGACCACAGCCCGGCAGCAAAGAGCATGCCCTCTGGGCCGGTGACGTAATAGGGCGTCTTCTTGCCCTTGCCCTTGGCCTTGGTTCCACCGCCTGGGCTTGAAACGTCAGCTTTCCATTCGTAGTAGCCATCCAACGGAATGATGCAGCGATTGCGTGCGAAAGCCTCGCGGAACGAAGGCTTAGTCGCCACGGTTTCGGCACACGCGTTAAAAAGCGGCGGACCGTTTAGGTCCTTCTTCCAATGTGGGATAAGACCCCAGCGTGCTGGCTCCACACGTGCTACGGATTCCTGTACACGCACCACGGCAATCGGCTGTGTCGGGGCGATGTTATAACGCGCCGGCGGCAGCCCTTGTGGGGCGTGGACCTCCTCAATACCTGGCCAGTCGCCAACCGCGGCGAGTAAAGACTCGCTGAACAAAACAAATCTTCCGCACATGAACTTATATTATGGACTACATGTCTTTGTATTGGTCAGCCCCGCGTGCCACCGGCCCACTGGATTGGGAACAACCCATTCCAGGGTCGAAGTCGATCACTAACCGCGCCTATATTCTGGCAGCGTTGGCTGACTCTCCATCTATCCTGCGCAATCCGTTGCAGTCACGCGATACGCGTCTTATGGAGGCAGCGCTTGAGTCCATGGGCGTTGCCTTCCGCCACGAAGGCAACGACGTCCACGTCAATCCGGGCCCGCTGCACGGCGCCACCGTCGAGTGCGGTCTCGCAGGAACGGTCATGCGCTTTGTCCCACCCGTCGCAGCACTAGCCAATGGCCCTGTCCGCATCGACGGTGACCCGCAAGCACGCAAGCGCCCAATGGGCACGATGCTTTCCGCACTGCGCAGCCTCGGCGTTGAGGTCGAGGGCGAGGGCCTGCCCTTTGCCATCTCGTCCACGTCAGTTCCAGTAGGCGGCGCAGTGACTATCGACGCCTCCGGTTCCTCCCAGTTCGTCTCCGGACTCTTGCTTTCGGGCGCGCGCTTTGGGGAAGGCATCACCGTCACTCACGAAGGCGGCCCGCTTCCTTCCCTGCCGCATATCGAGATGACCTGTGCAATGCTGCGCCAAGCCGGCGTCGAAGTCGAAGAAAGTAACAATACCTGGCGCGTTAGCCCCGGCCCCATCGCCGGCGGGGAATGGAACATCGAGCCCGATCTCTCCAACGCCACTCCGTTCATGGCCGCAGCGGCGGTTGCTGGCGGCCGCGTAACCATCCCGCAGTGGCCACAGCACACGACCCAGCCGGGCGCTGAGATGTGCGAGATCCTGCAAGCCATGGGCGCCCACGTGGAACAAACAGAAGATTCCGTCACCGTCATCGGTGCCGCGGACGGCAACCTGCATGGCATCGAAAAGCACATGGGCGATATCGGCGAGCTCACGCCTACCGTCGCTGCCCTGTGTGCGCTTGCTTCCTCGCCCTCGCGTCTTAACGGCATCGCTCACCTGCGCGGCCACGAAACAGACCGTCTGACAGCGCTCGCAACCGAAATCAACGCCCTAGGTGGCAAGGTCACGGAGCTTTCCGACGGCCTCTATATCGAACCGGCGCAGCTCCGCGGCGGGAAGTGGCATTCCTACGCGGACCACCGCATGGCAACCGCCGGCGCCATCATCGGGCTGCGCGTTAAAGGCGTGGAAGTAGAAGACGTCAACACCACTGCGAAAACACTTCCTGGCTTTGCAGGAATGTGGGAAGAAATGCTGGAGGCCGCCCGTGGCTAGAAGTACACGCTCATACGACGAATCCGACGTACGTATCCGCCCCGGTAAGGGCTCGCGTCCGCGTACCAAGGATCGCCCCAAGCACAAGGACGCCAAGTTCGGCATGGTGGTGACCAAAGACCGCGGCCGCTGGGGCGTGACGCTCGACGAGGGACCGCAGGTCGTCGCCATGCGTGCACGCGAGATGGGCCGCACCCCGGTCGAGGTCGGTGACCGAGTCGGCGTCGTCGGTGATACCAGCGGGCGCAAGGACACCCTCGCACGCATCGTCAAGCTTGCGGAGCGCACTTCTGTTTTGCGCCGCACTGCCGACGATACGGATCCTTATGAGCGCATCGTCGTCGCCAACGCCGACCGCATGCTCATCGTCACCGCAGTGGCGGATCCTCCCCCACGCTCCGGCTTTGTAGAGCGCGCACTCATCGCCGCCTTCGTCGGCAACGTGCACCCAGTGCTCTGTCTGACCAAGACCGATCTCACCGACCCCACACCTTTTGCTGCCGAATTCGCAGATCTTGACGTCACCGTAGTCGAAGCAGGCGTCGATGATTCCTTGGACCAAGTGCGTGATGTGATAAATGGCCACGTCACAGCCCTCATCGGGCACTCCGGCGTGGGTAAATCCACGCTCGTTAATCGCTTGGTTCCCGACGCTAAGCGCGAGACCGGTGAGGTCTCCGCCGTGGGCAAGGGACGCCATACCTCCACGCAATCCGTCGCTCTTCCGCTGCCAGAAGAGCTTTGTGCAGACGGCGGCTGGATTATCGATACCCCAGGCATCCGTTCCTTTGGCCTAGCGCATGTCGACGCCGATACAGTCCTCGGTGTCTTTGAAGATCTAGCCGCGGCAACAGAATATTGCCCGCGCGGCTGCACGCACGTCGGCCCCCCAGCCGATCCAGAATGCGGGCTGGATCTGAAAATTCCCGAAGGCTCAGCCTCCGCCCGCCGTCGTGACGCGGTGCGCAAGCTGCTCGAAGCGCTGCGCACCAACGTCGATTGGGAAAATTAGAGCAGCTCCACCAAGAAGGGCAGCTCAGATGGGTCGTAGAACGCCATAAAGTTATCCAGGGCGTCTCCTACGGCCAGCTCCGCGTCTTCGTCACCAAGATCGGCGTTATCGATGACCTCGATGGCCTTCGCGGTAGCTTCCTCAGACTCTTCCACGTCCACGTGGATAGCCTGCAGGTTTTCCTCCGTAATGACTGCAGGATTCAGCTTGACTACCGGATCACCCATGTCAGGCTGGGGAGTTAACACAGACTCGTCAACGTCCACCGAAATAACTACGCGACGATGCGGGAAATTCTCCTCGTCGCCAATGGCGAGCAGGCGAAGGGATGCCATCGAAGCCTCCAAGAATGCGGAGTAGGCAATCTCTTCTTCATCCCCCTCGGTGTAGAACTCGCGCAGCGCAGGGGTCACGGTAAAGCCCCAGCCGGAGCGTGCGGCCAACTGGCCGGTCTCCTTAAGCTCGCTGAGCATAGCGAAGGTCGCCGGCAGATAAACGCGCGCCTTAGCCACTTAGAACTCACCCTCGATGTCGAATACAGCCTGGACCTCGACGCTGGTGCGGTCGAAGACGGTATACAGCATGCCGAGCATTCCGAAATCAACGGCAGCACGCACGTTGAGAATAGAGTCATCGACCATGACGCAGTCATTGATCGGCAGCTCGATGGCATCCGCCGCAGCCTGGAAGGCAGCCAGCTCAGGCTTTTCTGCCCCAATTTCGCCGGAAAGGATGACCGCATCAACGATGCCGCGGTATTCCCACTCGCGGATATGCTCTGCGCCTGGGCCACCTGGATCATTAGACAGGATGGCGGTCGCTACGCCGTTAGCCTTGGCTGCAGCGAACAGGGAACGCCAGCGCTTGACGTCTTCCTCGGTGCCGTCCAAGACACCAACGAAATCTACGATAAGACCGCGCATTTAAACTTCCTTAATACTAAAAGAGCGGGTGTGCTTTTAACGGACGAAAGTATATCTAAAAATAAAAAATATCGCGCCCACCCCTTTCAGCATTCTCACAGGAGCCAGCGCTTTCCGACGCCACGTGGCACAATGGTGGGTGCGTTCGCCTCCTGTATGACCTGCAGGAAGGCTCACTTAAGTTGTATTCACCTATCCCTGGTTTTAGCCACCTCAAGCTCTATACCGCGCCCGATCGAGTGCGCTATGAGAGAAAGCCCACGGAAGAAGACCTTTCCGCCCGCAAGGAAATCCTCGACCTTGTCGTCTTCGCACTGGAGGTTACGGGCGGGCTGCGCCCACTGCATCATCTAGCGGGCAACAAGTACAACCGCGATATCAAAGTGCATTTGCGCGCTTGGGCGCTTAATCATCGGCCCCACGATAGGCCGCTGCGCGCACAGCTGCGAAGCCTGCACGCCCGCGCTAACGGTGAGTTCTTTGGCTCGGCCGATATTGGCGGCAAACGCCATGGTTTTACCGGGTCCTTCAAGCACAATCGGCTAGAAGAGTTCCGCTTGCTCTCCCTTGGCCACAACCTGAATATCTAGGCTCAAGGGGCAGGGCTCGCACCAAGTACTTAGGGCCAAATATTAAAGCGACCCCAGGCGCAGCAGGATGTCGGTCCAATCCACCGAGGTCCATGCGCCGACGCCGAGGCCAATCACAGAGGCGATGCCGCCAAAGAGCATGCCAATCTGGCCGAAGGCAGGGCGCTCTTCGGGGGTCTTACTGGGTTTTCCATCTGCAATGCGTTCTACGCATTCTGCGACCGTGAGGTTCTCGGTTTCGGCAGCAGAAAAGTAATCTTCCATGCCTGCAGCGACAACAGCCTCATGGCAGGAACGCGGTTCCTGTTCAACCTCGCCGTAGGCTTGCGCGGTTCCGCTCAGGAGCGTGGCAGACAAAAATGCCGAAAATCCCAGGCTGAGTGAACGACTGCGCACGGAGTTACCCTTCTTAGAAAAAGAAAATCTATTGTTGGCTTCCTTCTAGAGTATAGGAAACTGGCATAAAACTTAAAGCGCCTGACCAATTTCTTGGCCAGACGCTTCAAATGAGCTTATATCCGCTAAGCCTCGGTGGTTTCAGGGGAAGCTGCCTGGGCTTCCTGCTGCGCCTTGAACTGCTTGCGGAGCATGAACAGCTGGCGGACGGTCTCTTCCTTGACGCCCTCGTTCATGGCGTTGAACATCTCGCCGCCTTCCTTCTGGTACTCCACCAGCGGATCGCGCTGTGCCATCGCACGCAAGCCGATGCCTTCCTTCAGGTAGTCCATCTCGTAGAGGTGTTCACGCCACTTCTGGTCGATGATAGGCAGGATGACCATGCGTTCGGTGTTGCGCATCTGGGACTCGCCGCCGATAGCGCTAACGGACTCTTCGAGTTCGTCGTACTCGTGGTTAGCATCGCTTAGCAATGCATCGCGCAGCTGCTCTGCACTTAGCTCGCCGACAGAACCGTACTCGGTGCCCTCCACCAAGGACTCGTGGCTCATAGTCGGGCCATAGAGAGACTCCAAAGCATTCCACAGCTCGTCCAAGTCCCAGTCCTCGACGTAGCCGGTGGCAGTAGCGCCGGCAACATAAGCCGACACGGTGTCATCGATCATGTCGCGGATGTTGTCCTTGATGTCACCAGAGTCCAAGATGTCGTGGCGGGTAGCGTAGACAACCTTGCGCTGCTCGTTGAGCACTTCGTCATACTTCAGAACGTTTTTACGCATTTCGAAGTTCTGATTCTCCACCTGTGCCTGGGCGCCCTTGATGGAGTTGGACACCATCTTCGCCTCGATCGGGACATCGTCAGGCACGTTCAGGCGGTTCATCATGTTCTCCATGGACTGACCCACGAAGCGAACCATCAGCTCATCACGCATCGAAAGGTAGAAGCGGGTCTCACCTGGATCGCCCTGACGGCCGGAACGGCCACGCAGCTGATTGTCGATACGGCGAGATTCGTGGCGCTCGGTGCCCAGGACATAAAGGCCTCCTGCTTCACGGACCTCGTCACCCAGGCGCTTGGAACGCTCACGCTCCTCGTCAATCTCAGCGTCCCATGCCTCCTGGTAACGCTCTTCATCCTCGAAAGGATCGAGGCCGCGCTCACGCAGTTTCTCGTCCAGGATGACCTCGGGGTTGCCACCCAGCACGATATCGGTACCACGGCCTGCCATGTTGGTAGCAACGGTTACGGTGCCAGGGCGACCGGCGCGGGCGACAATCTGGCCCTCTTCCTCGTGGTGCTTCGCGTTCAGGACGGAGTGCTTGACGCCACGCTTGGTCAAAAGCTGGGACAGGTACTCGGAGCGCTCAACGGAGGTGGTACCAACCAGGACCGGCTGGCCGGCCTCGACGTGCTCAGCAATGTCATCGACGACTGCGGCGAACTTTGCTTCCTGCGTCTTGTAGATGCGGTCAGCCTGGTCAACACGCTGGTTCGGCTTGTTCGTCGGAATCGGCACAACATCGAGACCATAAATGGAATGCAGCTCGGCAGCCTCGGTCTCTGCGGTACCGGTCATGCCGGAAATCTTCTCGTACAGGCGGAAGTAGTTCTGCAGAGTAACGGTCGCCAGAGTCTGGTTCTCGTTCTTGATCTCCACGTTTTCCTTGGCCTCAATGGCCTGGTGCATGCCCTCGTTGTAGCGACGGCCTGCCAGCACGCGGCCGGTGAAAGAGTCAACGATCATGACCTCACCGTTACGCACGATGTAGTCCTTATCGCGCGCAAACAGTTCCTTCGCCTTCAGCGCGTTGTTCAGGTAAGACACGAGCTGCGAGTGCTCTGGGGCATAGAGGTTGTCGATGCCCAGCTGGTCTTCCACGAATTCCACGCCATCCTCAAGCACGCCGATGGTGCGCTTCTTGTGGTCTACCTCGTAGTGGATACCCTCGCGCATCTTCGGCGCAATCTGGGAGAAAACGTTGTAGAACTGGGAGGATCCGTCCACTGGGCCGGAGATGATAAGCGGGGTACGGGCTTCGTCGATAAGAATGGAGTCAACCTCATCGACGATGCAGAAGTTATGGCCGCGCTGGACGACGTCGTCAAGCGTGCGGACCATGTTATCGCGCAAATAGTCAAAGCCCAGCTCGTTGTTGGTGCCGTAGGTGATATCGCAGCCGTAGGCTTCCTTGCGCTGTGCAGGGCGCATCTCGGAAAGAATGACGCCAACGCTAAGGCCCAGCCAGCGGTGCACACGACCCATCATCTCGGCGTCACGCTTTGCCAAGTAATCGTTGACGGTAACGATGTGCACGCCCTTGCCCTCAAGCGCATTGAGGTAAGCCGGCAGCAGCGAGGTCAGGGTCTTGCCCTCACCGGTGCGCATCTCGGCAACGTTGCCGAAGTGCAGCGCCGCGCCACCCATGATCTGCACCTTGTAGTGCTTCTGATCGAGCACGCGCCAAGCGGCTTCACGGACGGTGGCAAAAGCCTCGAGAAGAATGTCATTCATCTCTTCGCCGGCCCCCAGGCGGTCCTTGAATTCCTGGGTCTTTGCCTTTAGTTCTGCATCAGATAGCGCAGCGTACTCCGCATCGAGAGCAATAACGTCATCAGCCATCTTTGCTAGGCGCTTGACGGTGCGTCCTTCGCCTGCGCGCAGCAGCTTGGAGAGTCCAAACACTTCTAGATAGTCCTTCTTGTCGCGACAAAATAGTTAACTTCTCGTCATTGTACCCACTGGGTAGTTAACGCTTGATTCCGACCACCTTATGAAACCCTGAACGTTTGCGGTGCGTCAGCAAAACTTTAGCCCCTCCTCCGCGGTGCATAGGCCCCGACAATCAGGGACTTAAGCGAACGCGGCGGAAGGGCAAAATCTTAAAAAGAGTTGGGTTTACTCCTCAGTTGCGTCCTCCGACAGGGAGATGATGCCGTAGTCGAAAGCATGACGACGGTAGACCACAGATGGCTTGTTGTTTTCTTCGTTAATGAAGAGATAGAAGTCGTGGCCCACGAGCTCCATCTCGCTCAAAGCATCATCGACGCTCATCGGGGTAGCCGGGTGCTCCTTGGAGCGGACGATCTGGCCGGGGCGAACATCCTCGACGGTTTCTGCATAGGGATCGATGTAGCGCTCTTCCTTCGCGCGCTCGTGCTCTGCAGCAGCAACGATCTCAGCAGCCAGCTCGCCGGTACCCTTCTGCGCGCGGTGACCGGACTTCACGTTCTCACGGCGGACCTTGACCTTACGCAGGGAACGCTCCATCTTTGCCAGAGCGGTTTCCAGTGCTGCGTAGAAGGAATCTTCCTTTGCTTCAGCGCGAGCGATGTGGCCCTTACCCGTTGCGGTGATCTGGATGCGATCAGACTCTGCTTCACGACGCGGGTTCGGCTCGTGCTGGAGCTCCACGTGGAAGAAAGTCAGAGTCGGGTCAAGGCGTTCAATCTTGGCCAGCTTTTCGGTGACGCGCTCTTGGAAGTGGTCTGGCACCTCGACGTTACGACCGGTGATGGTGACCTGAGCGTTGGTGGGCTGGGACATTGAATTGCCTCCCTTATCTCGTGGGGACTGAATGACTGCACATTCCGCAGGTGAAAGGCCCTTTCCGATGCGACTTTCCAAAATAGAAACCGGATGGTTTGGGACACTTTATCTGCTTCCCTGTGACACTCTTCATGGTAGCACTGGTCATAACCAAGGGGACCAATAGGGCCGGAATTACCCCTGCAACCAACCGAATCTAAGCTTCTGCCAGTACGATTGCCCCATCAGGGACTCCCCCGCTGCCCCGCAGACGGCTGGCGCTGGCCACCAAAGTTGCGCCGGTGGTTACCACGTCGTCGACAAGCAGCAATCGTCGTCCTACGATCCGGCTTGCAGCAGGCCTGACCTGCACCGCTGCGCGCATATTGTCCCAGCGTTGAGTTGCAGAAAGCTCGGATTGATCAGCCGCTGACTCCCGAACTTCCAATGCCTCGCATACGCTTACCCGCGGCAAGGTCTTGGCCACCTGCATGCAAATCTGCGCTACTGGGTCGCCACCGCGTGCTCGCGCCGAAGAACGCCGCGTGGGGGCTGGCACCAGCACTAATTCCTCCGGAATCTCGCCGCGCGCCCGCAAATGCTCAATGCCTGCGGCATAAACTGCTGCCACATGGCTGCGCACTTTGCGGTTACCCCGCTCCTTCATGGCCACGATGAGGTTTCGCCGCACGTCCGAATAGGGCCCGAGCGCCCATACCGGCATCCCCAATGGGACTGGCCTAGCAATCTGTTGCGGCAGCGCCCGCAAATGCAGCTGGCAACGCGCACATAGATGTGCTGCAGCCTCTAGCTCTCCCCCGCATCCGGCACACTGATGCGGAACAACTATTTCGAACAAGGCCGCCGCACGCTGTGCCAAAACGCGCGAATCCCAATGCTTACCTACTAGTGCCACCTATCTCTTCTCCCCCGAGCACTCGGCTTATTTTCGCCCCATGTTTGCCTCACGCATGCTTGTCTCACGATTGCCTGAAGCCACCCCAGCTTTAGGCGCAGACGTCACAACTTGTATAAGGCGCTTTTACTTGGCAACGATAGGTGAAGAACGCTGACCCTGCAGGCCGGCAACCTCGCGCCAGAAGGTGTTGTCGGTGTTTTCGGCAGGTAGCTCCAGCAATGCGTGAGAGTCGGTGATGTAAAGCTTCGTTGGAGAAGCTGCAACTGCCACCACCGGCGCGGTCACATTACCCGTTGCCAAAGTCGTTGCAGAAGAGCCATCCTGTTCGATGCGCCATACCGGCGAGTTCACGCTATCTGTGCCCACCATCAATCCGCCGTCGCTCATCCAATCCAGCGAAAGCGCGGTATTTTGTATCTCTTGACCCACGCGATGCGCATTAACGATTGAGTACTTACGGTTTTTGCCGCGCACGACGACGCCGACGTAGACGTTGCCCTCAATAATCATCGCAACGCGTGCTCCGGTAGCCGAGAGGCGAATAACAGAAATCTCGCCCTGAATACTATCCAGGCTAGAGGAGTCGACCTCAGATTGATGCAGTTCGCCCTTCGCCGAGCGGGATACGCGAACAATTTTCTTGCCATCAACAACAGTCCAAATGCTCTGGCCGTTTGCCTCAAAGGTCGGGCGCGCCAGTGTCTTAGACTTCAGGTCATCCTCCAGCTTTACGCCTAGCTCTCCCATGCTCAATTGATATTCATCGGAGGACTTCTTACGTATTGCGGCTACGATTCCTTCCTTGGAGATATCCGCAGACTGAACATCTGAGCCCCTGCCCAGGACGCTGTTGGCTGGCTCCACCTGGTCACCTGCGACTTCAAACAAGGCTCCGTTGTTGACGGCGAAAAGCTGGGCGTCAGAGCTGACCAGATTTCCAGGGTTGAATTCGGCAAAATCATCGACGGTCATCACGTCCAAGCCATCAACGAGAGGGCTACCATCCGCCGTAGCTTTAACGGTGGTAGATACACCAGCGTTGTTTAACGTCCACGTCAGCGCCGCGGCAAAGCGGAAACGCTCGTCCTTGCTCATCGAGCTCAACCCGCCGAAGTTGTAGGTGCCGTTTTCATAACCTAAGAACGTCGCCGAAGTTGGCGTTAGATCTGTAGTCGCCGGACGCAGATCAGTATTGGGGCCTTCCAGCAACAAGGTGACAATTTCGCTATCGATGGATTGCTGGCCGGTGTAGATCCAGCGCCTATCCGAAACGAGCGATTCGCCCGACTGCCCCAAGAAATAAAGCGAAATTGGCCGGTAATTATTACGCAAGTCGTTGCGTTCAATGACCAACTTGGGCGGAAAATCTTGGATACGCCACTGCCCGTCCACCTTCTGCATTTGCACGGTGGCTGAATAATCGCGTTCACTCGGGGTATAAGCACCGTTAGGGCTCAAGGTACCGATATGTTTTCCACTGACTTCGAAGGTTTTATGGTCCAGGCCATTATCCGTGGTCAAGATGTCGATAGAGTCGACCACATCCACGGCTTCTTTCGGCGTCCATTGCTCTTGGGCGTCCGGTGTTAGGAAGTTGCGGGTGGATTGATAGTCATTGGCAGGCTTCCCGGAGGCCTTATAGAATTCACGCAGTACCAAGTCTGCATCCGCGTCCTGCTTCGGGGACATGATTTCCACTTGCGGATCGGCTTGCGGTGCAAAAGTGGCGATGACCTCGGGCGCAGTGTTATTCGGCAGCGTCGAGCAGCCGGCAGCCGAAAACAAGAGAAAGCCACTAGACAGCGCTAGACATTGCCGCGCCTGCTTTTTCCAGCGCGTAGCCCTAGACGAGTTGGGATTATTCATCACCGCTCCTTCTCGTCGTCTTGTACACCCTTATCCGGGTGCGCTGCCTCGCTTTCGGCGACGCTACCAGAGCGATCACCGCTGGATTCAGGGCCAGGTTCCGGGGCGTCGTCAAGCACCGCGGACTCCAGCTCCACGAACTCACGAGCACGGCGCTCCGAAGGCCAGATGATGCCGACATCTTCTTGCTCCATTACCTCTGCCGCTTCCAGTTCCGGCTGCGGGGCATTGGGGACCTCAAGGGCAATCGGCTGCTCTTCGATGGCCGTGTTCGGCGAGCGCGGAACGATGAGGCGGAAGCGCGAACCGACGCCGATATAACCGATGGCATCGAGCGTACCGCCGTGCAAGACCGCATCCTCGCGGGCGATGGCCAAGCCCAAACCGGTACCCCCTGAATGGCGCTTACGCGAAGCATCTGCACGCCAGAAACGGTTGAATACGAGCTCTTCTTGACCGTCCTTCAGACCCACGCCAGAGTCGGTCACCGCGATGCCCACCGCTTGGTCATTGGCCTGCAAATCGACGACCACGGGATTTCCCTCAGAGTGGTCGATAGCGTTGGCCAAAAGATTACGCAAGATGCGCTCAATGCGGCGCGAATCTGCTTCGATAGTGACGGGCTCATCCGGCATATTAACCTGCACGTCGACGTTTAATTCCTCTGCCAGGTGCTGGACCTGTGCCAGCGCAGAGTCAACACAGGAGCGGGCGTCGAATGAGGCCGTGGAAAGGTCAGCCACGCCCGCATCATGGCGCGAGATCTCCAGCAGGTCGGCGAGCAATTCCTCGAAGCGATCAAGCTCGCGAATCATCAGCGCTGATGCGCGGCGAGTATGCGGCTCAAGGGAATCCGGATCAGCAGCGATGAGGTCCGCCGCCATGCGTACCGTGGTCAACGGAGTGCGCAGCTCATGGGAGACGTCTGAAGTAAATTGGCGCTGGAGATCGCCATATTCCTCAAGCTGGTTAATCTGCTTTGAAAGCTTGTCAGCCATGTCGTTGAAAGAGCCCGCCAGACGGCCCATTTCATCGTCAGAGTTGACCACCATACGCTCGCGCAAGTGGCCTGCCGCGAGGCGTTGCGCAATGCGAGATGCGGAACGAATGGGAACGATAACCTGCTGCGTTGCCAGCCAAGCGATGCCGACCAGCAACACGACAACCACCACGCCGGCTGCCGAAAGCAAACCGCGCATGAGCGCCATTGTGGCTTCCTCAGACTCCATCGACAGCACCAGGTAAACCTGGGCGTTTGGAATATCGGAATCGATTGGGGTGCCAATAATCAAGGCATTATAAGGATCGCCGCCGGGGTGATCCACGCTGGTGTATTGCTGCGCCACCTGGCCGTTAGACACCAAGTCCCGTAATTCATTGGGCAGGCGAAAGCCCTCAGGAGAAGTAGTAAGAGAGTTATCGTCGTTTTCTACGGCGATAACAGCTTCATAGGCTTCTTGGTGTTCGTTGTGATCAGCCGATAGCTGGCCAAGGGAAGAACGTGCGGAATTGATGCGCACTTGGTTCGAGTTGGCGCTGCCAGTGGCATCGATTTGCTGCTCCACGGTGGTACGCGCGCGATCGAGCTCCTGGCGGGCTGCATCTTCTTTTTGGCTGACCAAACGCTGCGTCAGCACCGAGACAAGCGCGTACGCCAACAAGAGCATGACCACCGTGGATGCCACGAGGATCATGCCGATGACCCTTGTCTGCAGCGATGTGCGCCACTTATCTACAACGCCATCCTGCAGACGCTTAAACCAATCAAAAATAGCTGCGGGTCCTCTTTATTCGCCGGCGCCAGTCTTGCCGGTCTTATAGCCAACGCCGCGGACGGTCAGGACGATCTGCGGGTCTTCCGGATCGTGCTCGATCTTGGCGCGCAAACGCTGCACGTGCACATTGACGAGACGGGTATCAGAAGCGTGGCGGTAGCCCCAGACGGATTCCAGTAGCGCTTCACGGGTGTGCACCTGGCCAGGCTTGCGTGCCATCTCGAGAAGTAAGTCGAATTCCAGTGGGGTAAGTGAAAGCTCCTCGCCGTCGACGCGCTTGACGGTATGTTCTGGGACGTCGATGACTAGGTCGCCGACCTCGATGAGCTCGCTGGAGGAAGAGTCGGTGCGGCGCAGGCGCGCACGAATGCGGGCAACCAGCTCCTTCGGCTTGAAGGGCTTGGTGATGTAATCATCAGCGCCAGATTCCAAGCCAAGCACTACGTCGACAGTGTCCGTCTTCGCGGTGAGCATAACGATAGGAACTGCCGATTCCGAGCGGATGGCGCGGCAAATATCAACGCCATTCATGCCCGGCAGCATGAGGTCAAGCAGGATGAGCTCTGGCTCGTGTTCGTGGAAAGCAGGAACTGCTTCATTGCCGTCAGTAACAGCGATGGGCTCGAAGCCTTCGGCCTCAAGAACGATGGTCAACATTTCCGAGATGGCTGGATCATCGTCAACGACCAGAATCTTCGGCGCCATTTTCCTACTCCTCTACGAGTTCCTTGACAGATTGCACAATCATATCGGTATCAGCGGTGGCGATCCAGCGTCCGCCCCACGCACGTTCCGCTAATCGACGATACGCCGCCGCAGTGTTCGTCTGGAGATCACTGTCTTTTTCATATCGGTCACGGGCACGGCCGGCGTCCTCGGCTGCGCGCGCCTCGGCGCGGGCTGCGGCGAGCTCGACGTCGGTGTCGAGAAAGATCTGCAGGCTGGGCTTAGGCAGCCCCAAACGCGAAAACTCAAGATCGTAGACCCAGTCTACGACCTCATCGGTACCCAAGCGCGCGGCCGAGTAGGCGGCGTTTGAGGCCACGTAACGGTCCAAAATCAGCAGGTCTTTGCCCTCTTGCGCTTCCAACAGGCAGTCTTTTGCGCCAAACCTGTCAAGAGCAAAGAGGGTGGCCATGGCATAGGCGGAATCCGTTAAGTCACCCATCCGGCCGTAGAGAGCCTCTTGGGCCAGCTGCGCGTGCACGGATTCTTCATAGCGCGGAAAGCCCAAGACATCGACTTCTACAGAAAGCTCGCCTTTAATCCTGTTTACGAGCGTGTTCTTGCCCGCACCGTCAATTCCTTCGATGCTAACCAGCATTATTAGGACAAAGCCTCAATGAATGCTTCGAGGTCATAATCTTCTTCCACGCCCTCCAGCAATTCCAGAGCCTGCTCGTTGAGCTCTTCGCTGCCGGAGCCGGCAAGCCCACGGATAAACGGATAGGAAGAAACAATTTCACCGGCGCTAAACGGCGCACCGGCCCAGATGGCGGCGATGGTAGCGGCCGCTAGTGCATTGCGCTGTTCCTCTTCAGAAACGGAATTGTCATTCGTAGCCAAGGCACAAGCATCAGATACAGACTCAACGATGTCCTCGTCATCAAGGTTGGCGAGTTCATCCAGGAAATCAACGTTGACGTCATCTGCAAAGATGTCTTCGTCCCAAGTGCTCATTGCGCTCTCCTTTGATATAACGCGAAAGTTCTACTGCTGGTGGCCTCCACCGCGGGCAGACAGTTGATGAAGGGGAGAAATCTTCCCGCGATGTTTACTTCTATATCTAGCCGCTGCCGCTGCTTTTGTCAGTGCGTTGCCACAGTCAATTTATACGTTAAAAACCACAGAGAGAATCAACACACTTTAGGCTGAGCGCGGAAACAGAGGTCAATCGCCAATTCAGTCCAGACGGACAAGCACCTTGGGCCGTGTAGGACGCAGAACTTCCCCGGCTGCGCACTGCGAAGCGGAAGCCGAACTAGCTAAACCAAATTCCGAAACACTCTTTCAAGGAAACTTCCGCCTACATGGCGATACGTAAGATGCCTATTCCACTAAATACTCTTACATGGTATGGTCGTTACCGAGTTGTTACACATATCAGTTTCCAGCCCGCATCCCCGCTGGTCGGAAGCTATTTCTTTGAAGTCCATTATTGTAACGGTTAGAACTAAGCCATTCCCCTTAGAACCCTCCATAGGTGGCTTGAGAAGGAAAGGAGCGTACGATGAAGCCCGATGCACGTCGCGTGTATGTCTTTATCGCCCTCGGTCTCCTTTTCGCGTTGTTCGTAGGCTACGGTGTCTGGCGTGTTTCCACGCCTGACACCGTGGCGTCGCACAGCACCAGCGAGTCTGTAACTCAGGTTGGCGAAACCGAGTCGCAAAGCAAGCGCACCTCGCAAACTCCCACCACGAGCAGCCGCCCCCACTCCAAGCACAGCAGCAAGAGCCACAAAGACAGCTCTTCCCGCAAGCGCGCCGTGGCACTCAAGAATGACCCATTCTTGGCCCCAAACGCTTTTACCGGCAGCACCTCTAACACTGGCCCCACGTCGGTTTACCGCCCGGAGAACCTCTCCTCCCAGTCCCACGCCACCGCGCAACAGAATGCCAACAGCACCTACGCAACGGGCTACCCACAGGAGCCTTCTAACAGCGCCTCCGGCACTGCTGCACCAACCACTTCTACGCAGGCAACTGCGCAACAGCCAACCAGCCAAGCTTCTGCACCAAACAACACGCAGCCAAGCCTGACTGAAACCGTCCGTCCAAAGCCCGGGGATTCCGACTCCGGCCAGCCCACGGCGGCTCAGCCCGTCGAGCCTTCTCCTTCGGGCGAAGCCACCCCAGGCAAGATGAACGGCACGGAAGTTCCTGCTACCGATACAGCGCCAACTTTTGGAGGCAGCGGCGATACCGTTGATGCCCCGCAGCCAAGCTCCGAGCCGACCTATGCAGATACTTTTAAGGAGCCGACTGCTGTTGATGTCGAGGACACCAACATGACCGAAGCCGTCGATATCTCCGATCCAACCGGCTAGGCTCCTACCCCAACGGAAGCGCCGACCACCGGCGCGACTACGGCCGCAGGTCAGGCAACTAACCTCGCTGAGGCCCCAGTGCAACTGCTCGATGGTCAAGCGGTAACCAATTTGCGCACTCCCGCGGTTTCGGTTGCCACAATTGTCGATTTTCTGGAAGGCCCTGGCAACGCTTCATCCACGGCGAACGAGCCGCTGCGCGTTGTCATCTTCGTCGCACTGGGTTCGCACACTCCGGACGCACGCGAGCTTAGCGGCGAACTGGTGGGCGCTTCTACGGTTATCGTCGAAGATTTAGATGCCACGTTCGTCGAAGGCGGCGACGTCATTCAGGCAGAGGCCGAGGGGTTTATTGAGCGCAAGGATGTAGTTTCCATGGCGGAGATAATTCGCGGTGACGTTACAGGTCTCCTAGCAGGCCCTAGACACGAGCGATAAAGAGCTGGCTCGCCTCGCCCGCTGCAACCCGCGCCACTACGGTCTCCTCTGCTGCTGGCAGCCATGCCGCCTGCCCCGGCTGCAGCTTGAGCTCTTGGCCTTCGGTGTCACGCAGCTCCACTTCCCCACCGGTGCACAGCGCAATGGCCGGACCATCGAAGTTCAGCTCAACGGTATCGTCTGCGCAGAGCTCTACGCGGTCCAAGATGAATTCATCGATCGGCACCGGATAGGCCCAAGCCTTAGCGCCGTGCAGGGTTTCTTCTACGCTCTTCTCTTTTTGCTGCACGCGCGGATCATCCACGCTTTCATAAGTGAGGACCTTGACCAATTCCGGAACATCCACGAACTTCGGGGTCAGGCCGCCGCGCAGGACGTTGTCGGAGTTCGCCATGATCTCCACGCCAAGGCCCGAGACATAAGCGTGCAGCGCGCCGGCGTTGAGGTACACAGCCTCGCCGGGCTGCAAGACCACGTGGTTGAGCAAAAGCGCTCCCAAGACACCGATGTCACCTGGGTATTGCTCGTTCAGGCTGATGACTGTGCGCATATCGCGTGCCATCCACGCCGCAGCCGAATCCGCTGGTTCTGCTTCAAGGCGCGCGATCAGCTTTTCACCAGCCTCGACGATTGCTGCGATGAGTTCCTTACGCTTTGTAGCCGGGATAGTGATCCAAGTGGTAAACAGCGCGCGCAAGTTTTCCGACTCCGCGGCGGCCTCCGGCAGGAGCATGTTCAGGTAGTGCTCGAGCTCAGGGCATTCCAAAGCCTTCAGCAGCTCCAGCGTGCGCTCGAGGGGCCGAAAGCCAGCCATGGCGTAGAACTCAGTGAGTGCCACTATGAGCTCCGGCTTGTGGTTGTCATCCTTGTAGTTGCGGTTCGTGGCGCTTACCTCGATACCCTGCTCATTTTCGCGGGCAAAACCCTCTTCCGCCTGCGCCTTAGAGGGGTGCGCCTGCAAAGACAGCGGCTCTGCGGCGGCCAATATCTTCAACAAGAAAGGCAGGCGCTTGCCATAGTCTTGCTGCACGCGCTTGCCCAACTGCTCCGCCGGAGCGGCTGCAATAACCTCGTCGAGGCGCTGGCCATCAACGGTTGAAGGGGCCCCCGGATGCGCGCCGAACCAGAGCTCGGCTACCGGGGTATCGCTCGCGGGATCACCTTTGAGCTCAGGAATCATGGTCCGTGAGCCCCAGGAGTAGTTGCGGGTTGCGCTGTTGAGCAGCTGCATATGTATTGCTTCCTTCTTTTAAGAAATCTCGTAGGCGGTCGCGGCATAACTGCGCGTAATGAACTGAAGAGCGCGCGCCAATTCCCCTAAGGCGGGTTCAGGATCATTGCTCGATTCAGCGATTGAATGGGGAAGGTTCGCCTCTTCCTCTCCCCACAAAACAATTTTCAATGGTACCAAAGCATTTTCTTCTGGCGGGTCTATCTGCGGGTCAAAGAATATGTCACGCACCGCTGTTCCACCTCTTTGCTGTGCGCGCTCCAAAATATGTGGCAACGCCTCAGGGTCAGCAAAAGTACCGCCCAGACCATGCGCAGCCCAAACCGCGGCGGCCATGCGGGCAACCAGGGCATTGATAAATACTCCGGAACGCTCCTCTGACCAGGAATATGGGTCGACGCCGCAGGAATGAATAACCCTCGCGCCCTCCACAAATTCCCGCAGCTCGCGGCCGGGGTTAGTTGCGGAATCATGCTCTGGGCTAAGCGCCTCCAGCTCGCGGTCCACTGCGTCGGCGGCTTCCTCCAACCTGCGGGCTACGAGCTCTCCTTCTTCTTCGAGGACCGCAGCCACCGCATACAGCGCGGCGATGAACCGAGCCGGCGAGGCTCCCTCCGCCGTGGGCAAAGTGGGTGCCACAAAGGTGGACTCGGGAGCGTCCTCCACGAGCGGACCGCGCGAGGGCCCGACCAGTACAGTAGCGGCTCCCCTTTTATCCGCAGCAATAAGTGCACGGGAGGCCCAGTCACACTCCGCACGCTCACCTACCACCACGACGACATCCAAGGCACCAACAAAGTGCGGGAGTGATTCCGCCACCACCAACGGAATGCGCGCTGGCTCGGCCAGCCCTACCGCTGTATAGGCAGCCGCGCGGGCTATCTGATCAGTAGGCAAAATGACCAGGCAGCGCGGTTTAGCCCCGCCCAAAAGGCCGGCCAGCTGCGAGATAGCACCGCCTAAGACCCTGATTTGGGCTCCTTCATGAGCGACGTCGAAATAACGCACTGTTTCTGGGTCATAAGCTGCGCCATCATAGTAAGCACTATCCATGCCGCCGAGCATAGTCTGGCCCTCGGACACGCAGTAGTGCTAATTAGAACTTCCCCAGCCAATTATGAATAAAACCCCAGGTATATAATCCCTTTTTGCACGTGAGGTGAAATACCTCAACTAGAATCAACCAGCATGGTTGCAGCAGAAAGTCCGCAGATTCACCCCGTAGTTTTGATTGGTGGCGGCCCCGGCGCGTGGGACCTCATCACGGTACGTGGAATGCACGCCTTGCAAAAGGCGGAGATTATCTTGGCGGATCACCTGGGTCCAGTGCAGCACCTGGACAAGCTCTGCGACGTGGCAAACAAAGAGCTCATCGATGTCTCCAAGCTGCCGTATAAGCGCCAAACCTCCCAAGAAAAGATCAACGAACTCCTCGTCGAGTATGCGCTTGCCGGTCGAAAAGTAGCCCGCTTGAAAGGCGGCGACCCGTATGTCTTCGGCCGCGGTTTTGAGGAGCTGCAGGCACTTACCGCCGCGTCCATTCCGGTGGAAGTAATCCCTGGCGTTACCTCCGCCATCTCGGTTCCTGCTTTGGCAGGCGTGCCCGTCACCCAGCGCGGCATTGTCCATGCATTCACAGTGGTTTCCGGTCACCTGCCGCCAGGCCACGCCAAGTCTTTGGTGGATTGGCAAGCGCTAGCGCAATCGGGGGCTACGCTCAGTATCATCATGGGCGTGAAGAATTCGGCAGCCATCGCCCAGGCGCTTATCAATGGCGGACGTTGCGCATCGACGCCTGTGGCCATCATCCAGGAGGGCACAATGGCCAGCGAAAGGGTCTACAAGTGCGTCCTCGGGGACCTCGCGGAGACCGTCAGAAAAGAGCAAGTTGCCCCGCCCGCGGTCTTCGTCATCGGCGAGGTCGCCGGGCTAAACAGCCAGGATGCGCAGTAAACGCCACCTGGCTTAGTTCGCCTGCAGCGGCCAGTACTCCTTGGTCCGGCTGAGCTCCGGGGCAGTTTGCGCCACCACCTTGAAGCCGCGGCCCCCGCGCGGGCGGTGTGGCACCGCAGCGTGGAATGCCGCATGCGCTTCACGCTCTGCCTCCTCGGCAGCTTCTTCAGCAGTGCGCGCCGCACGTGTGCGTCGAGCACCAATCGCCGTAGCAGCCACTCCCGCTACAACCACGAGGATCTGCACAGCCACCACGAACCAAGGCGCGATGGCCCAACCGAAGTAGGCTTCAGCACCGCTTATCACCTTGCCGATGTTCAGCGCCACGATTGCAGTACCGACGAAACCGCCCAGCACCACCGGGTTAATGCGCGAAATCAACCAAGCGGCAATCGGTGCCGTAACCGCCCCGCCAACCAGCAGCGCAATCACCGCTGCCAAATTAGCCACGATGTCATTCCACAACCCCACCAGGAACCCGGCAGTCGCGCCGAAAGTCACCAGGAATTCCGCCGTATTAACGGTTCCCACGATGCGCCGCGACTGCTCTTTACCGATCGCCATCATCGTCGAGGTGGATATCGGACCCCATCCACCGCCGCCAGTGGCATCGACGAATCCGCCGACTATCCCTAGGCCGGCTAGAAATCCCGCGGAATGCTTGCTGCGATAGGCCGAAGGCTTCTTTTGCAGGCGCGCGAAACGCCACACGAGGTTGGTTCCAATGCCGACAAGAATTAACGCGGTTATCGGCGCCGCAGCCGCAGTCGAGATATTAGACAACACGCTCGCCCCCAGAAAGGCCGCGAGCGCCCCGGGCAGCCCGAGCTTGAATACCGTTGGCCAATGCACGTTTCCAAAGCGCCAATGGCTAATCCCTGATACCAGCGTCGTTCCGAGTTCCGCCGTGTGCACCACCGCAGAGGCTTGTGCCGGCCCAAGACCAGCCAAGAGCAGCATGGTCGTGGAGGTTACGCCGAAGCCCATGCCAATTCCGCCGTCGACAAGCTGTGCCGCAGCGCCGGCTAGAGCAATCAGAATGAACGACCGCATTTTTTATCCGATCTGTGCAAGCATGTGAGTCTGGGTGGACAAGCCCGCTGCATGGGCAAAACGGTCAGCAACAACCCCAGCAAGGTCAGTGCCTAGCGGGAAGTCTACTTGTGCAGGGGAATCCGCGAGCAGGTCCAGCAACAGCCCTGCCGTGCTAAACAGTGGCAGCACCCGCACCTCGCCTTGGCGGCGCACCTGCTTGGCGACGCCCTCTTTCCCACCACGTGTTGCAAACACCACCGAGGTGGGCAGATGGGTGAGGCTTTCTACATTCGCAGCGAGGTCGCGCACAGAGCTATCCGCCTTCTCGTCCGAAGAGCCCACGGCATAGATGACGAGATGCTGTGGTTTCTTACCTGTCTGCGGCGCCATCGCACGCGCTGCTAGGAGCTCCGCGATGTCGGCACCGGTGCCTAAGCCTTCTGCTTGCAGCAGCCGCAGCCCGGCGGATTGCGCAGCGCGATCGATCGCTTCCGGCACATCCACGCGCAGATGATAGCCCCGCGTAAACAGCAGTGGTACGACCACCGCTTCCCTCTGCCCCGCGGTAGCTACTCGTTGGGCTGCAGCTTCCAGGTCAGATTCGTGAAAATCGAGGTAAGCCGCTTCATAAGATGTGGCGCCGGCAAGCGCCGCCGCCTTTCGCGTCAAAGCCTCAATGCCAAGAGCTGCCTCTGGATGGCGCGAACCATGTGAAAGCGTAATCAGTGCGCTCATCGTCTGCTCCCCGCGCTTGCATCCTGCTTAGCCGTAGACAGATGCCCGCGACGTTGCAGCGATCGTTGCAACGCCTCGTTGGAGGAAACCGCCTTGGCAGGTGCTACCGGCGCATCATCCTGACCGTGGAACATCACGGAAAAGATACGCAGGCACTCGCAGCACTTCCAAGCGAAATCGCCTTCCTCATCGGGAAAGAGGTTCATGCCGCCGCAGTAGGGGCAGTACATCGGATGGTTGCGGTTCGGATTCGGCTCGCGACGAAAATTCACTGCAGATCCTCCTCATCTGCGCGCAGGACCCAGTGGCGGAACTGCTCGCCTTCCTCGCGCTGCTCCTTATATTTCTGCACCAACCGGATGACATAGTCTGGGACCTCATCCGCGATGACCTTGTGCCCGCGCAGCTTGCGCCCCCAGTCCGGGGAGAGCCCGAGCGCGCCACCCAGATGCACCTGGAAGCCCTCAACACGGTTTCCTTCGGAATCGGTGACTATCTGGCCTTTCAGTCCGATATCCGAGACCTGGGAACGCGCGCAAGCATTCGGGCAGCCGTTGAGCGCAATGGAAGTCGGCACGTCGAGGTCGCCCAAGGTGTCTTCCAAGATGTCCACCAGCTCAATCGCCCGGGCCTTCGTGGTCACGTGCGCAAGCTTGCAGAACTCCAAGCCGGTGCAGGAAATAACGCCGCGCCGGAACTCAGATGGCTGTGAGTACAAACCGGTCTCATCGAGCGCCCGCGAAAGAGCCGGAATATCGGCTTCCTTGACGTCGAGGAAGAGAAGTTCCTTCATCGGCGTGGTGCGGATGCGGGTAATGCCGAAACGCTCCGCGACGTCGGCAATAGCGATGAGCTGCTCGCCCGTGGCGTGGCCTACGGTGGGCTTGACGCCGAGATAAAAGTTGCCATCCTTTTGTCTGTGCACGCCGAGGTGGTCGCGGGAGCCAGGCTCGACGGTAAGGGGCTCGCCGTCGGCAAGCGGGGCGTCCAAGTACTCATTTTCTAGCACCTCGCGGAACTTCTTGATGCCCCACTTCGCGACTAGGAACTTCAGGCGCGCTCGATTGCGATTGCGGCGGTAGCCATAATCGCGGAAGATGCGAGCCACGCCGGCCCACACCTCCGGTACACGCTCAAGCGGCACCCAAGCGCCCAAGGACTGGGAAAGCATGGGATTCGTGGACAAGCCGCCGCCGACGAAGCAGTCGAAACCAGGGCCGTACTCGGGGTGATCGACGCCGACGAACGCGATGTCCTGAATCTCGTGAGTAACGTCCTGCCGGCGATTGCCCGAAATGGCCGTCTTGAACTTGCGCGGGAGATTGTGGAACTCCTCGCGCGGGAGGTAGTTAGCCACGATGTCATCGATGGCCGGGGTGGCGTCGATGATTTCGTCTTCCGCGACTCCCGCCACCGGCGAGCCCAAGATGACGCGGGGAACGTCGCCACAGCCCAACAGAGTATCGAGGCCCACCGCGCGCAGCTTTTCCCAGATACCCGGGACGTCCTCAATCTGAATCCAGTGCAGCTGGATGTTTTGGAGGTCCGTGAAATCCGCGGTGGAACGCGCATAATCCCGCGAGATCTCCCCCACCGTGCGCAGCTGCTGCGGGCTGACGCGACCGCCGTCGAAGCGCACGCGCATCATGAAGTACTCATCCTGCAGCTCCGCATTGCTGAGCTTGGAGGTTAGCTCGCCTCCCAGATTCTGTTTGCGCTGGGTATAAAGGCCAAGCCACTTAAAGCGCGGCGCAAGGTCCTCCGGCGGGATGGACTTAAAGCCCTGCTTGGAGTAGATATCGATGACACGCTGGCGGGCGGAGAGACCACCGTCCTCGCGCTTGATCTCCTCGTCCGCGTTAAGCGGCTTTGTACCGTCGATTTTCCATTGTCCTTCTGGCTTGCGCGTACGAGACTTGGCGGTAGGTTTCGTTGCGGTAGTCATGGCGGTGAACAATTGCCTTTCGTAGTGGTTGCCAAAAACCTACCTGTCTAACCTCAATAGACAAAGCGGTTCGGATTAATTTCACCACTCTTTACAATGTGACCTGCGACAACATCGCCAAGCTGGAAGAATCTAAATAACCCGGTTGCCGGATTTACGTTAACGCGGTTCAATAAACCCCACGCTCACGAAGTTTCAGCAGACTAATCAGTCTAATATTCATAAAAGGAATTAGAACGACTAGTATTACGACCAGTACCTGAACGATGGCTTTTAGCGTTTAGCGCTAGTCGTTCCAATATTCCGTAAAAATCTTGAGGAAAGGCCCACTACTGACATGTCGCAAGCCCCACTGAAGGTAGCCGTCATCGGCGCTGGCCCAGCAGGCATCTACGCCTCTGACATCCTGGTTAAAAAGACCGGTGGCAATGTTGAGATCGATCTCATCGAGCAGATGCCAGCTCCCTTCGGCCTGATCCGCTACGGCGTGGCGCCGGACCACCCACGCATCAAGGGCATCGTCAACTCCCTGCACCGCGTTTTGGAAACCGAGCAAATTCGCCTCATCTCCAACGTGCACATCGGCCGCGACCTCACCGTGGCTCAGCTACAGGAGCATTATGACGCAGTCGTCTTCGCAACCGGCGCTGTCGGCGACCGCAACCTCGACGTCCCAGGCGCAGACCTCGAAGGCGTCCACGGCGCAGGCGAGTTCGTTGGTTTCTACGATGGCAACCCACGCTTCAACCGCGAGTGGGATCTCAGCGCAAAGGAAGTAGCCGTCGTGGGCGTGGGCAACGTTGGACTCGACGTCGCCCGCATCTTGGCGAAGACCGGCGACGAGCTCAAGGTCACCGAAATCCCAGACAATGTCTATGACTCCCTGGCCAAGAACCAGGCTGAAACGGTCCGCGTTTTCGGCCGCCGCGGCCCCGCACAGGCTAAGTTCACTCCGCTCGAGCTCAAGGAGCTGGACCACTCCCCGACCATCAACGTTGTTGTCGACCCAGAAGACATCGACTACGACGAAGCTTCTCTCGAAGCACGTGCAAACTCTAAGTCCCAGGATCTGGTCTGCCAGACCCTCGAGGGCTACGCCATCCGCGAGCCGAAGGATGCGCCGCACACCCTGCAGATTCACCTCTTCGAGCAGCCGGTCGAAATCCTCGGCGAGAACGGCAAGGTCACCGGCATCAAGACCGAACGCACGGAGCTGACTGGTGACGGCAACGTTCGCGGCACCGGCAAGTTCACCGAGTGGCCTGTCCAGGCTGTTTACCTCGCCGTAGGCTACCGTTCCGATGCCATCGATACCGTTCCTTTCAATACCGACAAAAACGTCATCAACAACGATGGTGGCCACGTCATCGAGCAGGACGGCAGCATCGTTCCGGGCCTTTACGCCACGGGCTGGATCAAGCGTGGCCCGGTCGGACTTATTGGCAACACCAAGTCTGATGCAACGGAGACCATCGGTATGTTGCTCGAGGACGCCGAGGCTGGCAAGCTTTCCCACTCCTCCGACGAGGACATCACCGCAACCTTGTCCGAAGCAGGCATCGAGTTCCTGACCTGGGATGGTTGGAAGAACCTCGACGCTGCCGAGCGTGCGCTTGGTGAGGCAGAAGGCCGCGAGCGCAAGAAGTACGTCGAGTGGGAGGACATGGTTACCCACTCCCGCGGCTAATTTTCCCGCATAAAAGCGCCAGCATTGTGCTGGCGCTTTTTGTGTTTTGCGGCGCGGCCACGCCCTGCGGCTCGGCTAGGGCGGCGCTCACCCGCGGCTCAGCCTCCGCGAATGTACCGTTTCTTGCAAATAGGCCGGCAAAGCTAGCCTGTTTGGGTTCACTATTTACAGGAAACGGTACACGCAGAAAGGCGGCCTGCGCGAAGGCACCGGCACGGGAAAGCGCCTAAGCGCGGATAATGCCGAGAACCTTCTCCACGATGGCATCGACCTCATCAGCAGTCTTTGCCTCGACGTTCAGGCGCAACAGCGGCTCAGTGTTGGAAGCACGCACGTTGAACCACGCATCGGTGCCTTTCAGCTCGACGGTCACGCCGTCGAGCTCGTCGATGGACTCAATCTCCTCAGCCAAACCGTCGAGCACTGCCTGCGTAGCAGCCTTCTGATCCTCCACGGTGGAGTTAATCTCACCAGAAGCTTCGTAACGCGAGTACTGCGCCATGAGTTCAGAAAGCGGCTTATCGGATTCGCCCAACGCAGCTAGCACGTGCATCGCAGCGAGCATGCCCGAGTCCGCGTTCCAGAACTCCTGGAAGTAGTAGTGCGCAGAGTGCTCACCGCCGAAGGCAGCCTTCTCCTTGGCCATCTGGGCCTTGATGAAGGAGTGACCCACGCGGGTACGCACAGCCTTGCCGCCGTTTTCAGCGATAAGCTCCGGGACCGTCTTGGAGGTAATCAGGTTGTGAATGATGGTCGAGCCTGGGAACTTCTTGAGGTAGCGCTCCGCGACAAGTGCACAAATAGCAGAAGGCGAAACTGCATCGCCGTTTTCATCGACCACGAAGCAGCGATCGGCGTCGCCATCGAAGGCGAGTCCGATGTCTGCCTTCTGCTCCTTCACAAAGGCCTGCAGGTCCACGAGGTTCTTCGGGTCCAAAGGATTAGCCTCGTGATTCGGGAAGGTGCCATCTAGCTCGAAGAATAGCTCGCGCACGTCAAAAGGAAGGCCCTCGAAGACCGCCGGAACCGTGTGTCCGCCCATACCGTTTGCTGCATCCACGGCTACAACGAGCGGGCGGGAAGACTCCAGCGGAACCAAAGAGCGCAAGAAGTTTGCGTAGTCAGGCAGGACCTCACGCTCGGAGACGGAACCTGCGGCGCCGTCGTAGGCTGGAACACCATCTACGAGCATGTCCTTGATTGCTTCCAGGCCGGTCTCTTGGCCCACCGGGACAGCACCAGCGCGACAAAGCTTGATGCCGTTGTACTTGGCTGGGTTATGCGAGGCGGTAAACATCGCACCGGCGCATTCCATGGAGCCTGCTGCAAAGTAGAGCTCATCAGTGGAGGTCAAGTTCAACTTCACCACGTCTAGGCCCTGCGAAGCTACGCCTTCAGCAAAGGCAGCAGACAACGCCGGCGAAGAAGGACGCATATCGTGGCCCACAGCCACCGTCTTCTCGCCTTCTTCGCGCAAAATAGCAGCGAAAGCAGCACCAGTGTCGCGGACGAAATTCTCATCAATGTCTTCACCCACGACGCCACGGACGTCATAGGCCTTAATAACGGCGTTTAGCTGTTCACGAGTACGCATAACCTGCAATAGTACTCTTCCCCCAGCCCCAAATACTGGAGCCGTGGCCTAAAACTAGTCCTCTTTCAAGCGATGGCGGCCACCCGCGGCGGATTCGGAGGCGTCCTGAGTCAGGGCGTCGTCAGGCACGACGCTCAAGTGTGCCCGGCGGCGCTGCTTGGCCTCGCTTACGCGGCGCGTGCGGAAGACCGGGTGGTTGGAGCTATCAGGATCGGCGCCATCAAAGTTGGCGGCGTAGTCGATCGGGTCTTGGCCGGAGCCCGAACCATCCTCAACTAGCCCGGTGGTGACGCGCCCGCCCTCGCGAACTGCCTCGGCCAGAGCCATGAGGTCGTCTTCTTCCTCAAGCTCAATGCGGTCCACGCGCACCATCTCCCAGCCGATGGGAGCGGTGATGCGGGAGCTGTGCTTTTCGCACAAGTCCCAGCTATGCGGATCAGTCTCCTCCGCGAGCGGGCCTACGACGGCCGTCTGCTGTGAATACGCGTAGGTCAAAGTTGCCACGGCGGGTTTGCCGCAGCCTGGACGAGAGCAATGACGAGAATGATTCACGGCAATGAGTCTAAACCTTTAGTTGAGATTTGAATAGTCGAAACTCGGCGCGCCCCGCACGAAAATGGTCATGTGAAACCTTAAAATCACGGGCATGACCATGCGCCGCCCCCACACTCGTCCGTTCCGCGACCGCCGCGGAAGGGGCATGCACGGACCGCTTTTGCCACAATCGACGCCGCGGTTCCGTAGCAAGAGCGAGCGCTTCGACATGGCCGTACTCGAGGCCTATGCCCCCATCCAGAATGCTTTTGCAGAGCAGCTCGCCGGATTGGACTTGGCGGTGGACACGGTTCCACGCATGCGGCTTTCTGCTGATATGACGGTCCTGCCGGAAGAGATCATCGCCGACGGCCCTGTACCTTTAGGCCGGGTTGTCCCCGCTGGCGTTGACGCTGCCGGCCACCCAACACGCGCCCGCATGGTAATTTTCCGGATGCCCATCGAGGAGCGTGCCGAAACATCTAGCGAACGCGCAGAGTTACTAGGCACGGTTCTAACAGCCTTGGTGGCCAACTACCTCAACCTTGATCCACAGGACGTTGATCCTCGGTTTAGCTGGTAAGCAAAAATCCTCCATCACAATCCACGCCCTAGCGTCAGATGGCACTAAACATAGATAGAGGTGAAGGATTTAAGAAGAAAGGTCTCCCTAGCCGGAGGTTAACCAATCTCACGCTTGAGGCGGCGGCGTTCACGATCAGACAGTCCGCCCCAGATTCCGAAGCGCTCGTCATGCTCAAGTGCATACTCGAGACACTCATCTCGCACCGCACAAGCCTGGCAGATACGCTTGGCTTCGCGGGTGGAGCCTCCCTTTTCCGGAAAGAAGGCTTCAGGATCAGTCTGCGCGCACAGTGCCTGGTCTTGCCACTCCTGCTCGACGGCGCCAAAAAGCTCATCGAGAGACATCTCTGCGGCAGCACCGCCACGGAGAATAGCGCCATTATTTGAGTTTTTCTCCACGCTAATTCCTTTCTCCGAGGTTGGGTAGTTTCTTCTAAGTTGCACCGACCTTACACCGAAGCCAAAGTTTGGCGGAGGTGTCGCCGATGCGCTTGATTACACTGATGTTATTTCACACCGGATCACTAAATATCGTCAACCCGAAAACGGGGCCTTCCGGGGATTCTCGCCAAAAACGCAGCACACGATCCCCAACTTTCACATCCGTCACATAGATCCCCCTCTGGGGGTAAGTCCTGGGGGTACTATATGTAGTGGTGCTTCATATTCCTGTGAACAATTCCAAGGTTTGATCGGCGTGTCGCCACCATCTAAGCCGATCTGCTGGATCTCTGCGCGCACAAGCTACCCAGCAACCAAAACCGTAAAAGACCAGCTAAAAAGCGAAAACTCCCACCACCTGCGCCCCCTTAAAAGGAAACGGGTCGTGGGAGAGATAACTTAAATGTCTGCCTTTTTAAGCGTCAGAGCTGAAGCGGACGCCGGCATCCGGAATCTGCACGCCTGGGAAGACACGCATGCCTCCCTTGAGTTCACAGCGGGCGCCGATGACAGCCCCCTCACCAATGACGCAGTTGTCGATGTGTGCGTTGGCACCGATATGCGCGCCCGAAGCGATAATCGAGTTGCTGATGATTGCCCCCGGCTCGATGGTCACGCCGTCAAAGACAACAGTGCCGTCCAGACGCGAACCTGCACCAACCTCGGAGCCGCGGCCAATCGCGGTGCCAGAAAGCAACAACACACCGCCGGCGATTCCCGCAGACTCATCGACGATGGACTCACCGGTGTGGCCTTCCAACAGCGGCGAATGAGCAATGCCGCGAACCAAGTCAGAAGAACCGCGCACGAAGTCATCTGGGCGGCCCATATCGCGCCAGTAGGAGTTGTCGACGTGGCCTACCACCAAGCGGCCGGACTCCAACAGGCTCGGGAAGGTCTCACGCTCAACGGAGACCACGCGGTCAGCCGGAATGGTCTCAATGACTTTCCGCTTGAACGTGTAGCAGCCAGCGTTAATTTGGTTCGTTGGCGGGTCCTCGGTCTTTTCCAAAAACGCCGTCACGCGGCCGTTGCTGTCAGTCGGAACGCAGCCGAAGGCGCGCGGGTCTGCCACGTTAAGCAGGTGCATGGTAACGTCCGCATCTTTTTCGTGGTGGGTCTGCAAGATGCCGCCCAGGTCCATACCGGAAAGAACATCGCCGTTGAAGACCATCACGGTATCGTGGCGCAATTTGTCGTAGACGTTGCGGATGCCACCGCCGGTACCCAGCGCGGTCTCTTCTACTACGTATTCGATTTCCAAGCCCATATCGGAACCGTCACCGAAGTACTCTTCGAAGACCTCTGCCTTAAACGACGTCGACAGCACCACGTGGGTAATGCCCGCAGCCTTGATGCGGGCAAGAAGGTGCTGGAGGAACGGATAGTTAGCAGTCGGCAACATCGGCTTTGGGGTGCCGATGGTCAGCGGGCGCAGGCGGGTTCCACGGCCACCGACGAGGATGACGGCATCGGTAGAAGCGCCCCATTGGACAGCTGCTTGACTCATAGAAGAATTCCTTATGCGAATAAATCGACGTGTTTTATCGGGGTCAGTGTATATGCCCAAGGAGCCTAGCCACTGCTGCGGCACGCTAGGGCGCTTAGAGCAAACCCGCGCAACCGCAGTCCGGCCTTGAGCGCTAGTCGGACTGGCGCTTGCCACCACTGCGGATGGCGGTCCGCTTGGAAGCGGTAGGCCGAGTCGTGGTGGGCTCGCAGCATCGCACCCGCGTGCGCCTGGGTAGAGTGCCCTTTGGCATGGGTGATGATTGCCTCAGGGCAAAAGACGTTGCTCCAGCCCGCACGACTAAAACGGTCGCCCAGATCGACGTCTTCCATGTACATGAAGTAGCGCTCGTCAAAGCCGCCGATCTGCTGGAACGCATCCCACCGCACCAAAAGGCAGGAACCCGAAAGCCAGCCCGCCTCGCGCTCAACGGACATATCGGCGTCATTGCGATAGGCACGCGACCACGGGTTGCTAGGCCAGATGGTGCCAAACAGGGCGTGGCCGATGCCGGTGGTCAATGTGGGGATCGCACGCGCGGAAGGATAATACGAGCCATCCGGTTCCACGATGCGCGGGCCTACGGCTGCGGCTTGTGGATTCCGGCGCGCGCACTCCACCAACTTATCCAAAGCTCCAGGAGTAAAAGTCACGTCTGGGTTGCTGATGAGGAAGAACTCTTCATCGACCTCACCCAGCGCGCCAGAGCTGACGAGCCGCGCGCCGGCATTCATTCCGCCGCCGTAACCGATGTTGCCGCCCGTGTCTAAAAACACAACGTCGTCACGGCCAGCAGCCGCGGCCTGCGGCACTGAATCGGTGGAGCCGTTATCCGCCAAGACCACAGCCGTGGGCCGGTTGGTTGCGCTTTCCAGCGATTTAAGGAAATCCCCGAGGTAATGGCCCGGCGAATACGTCACCGTGACCACTGCGAGGGCAGTTACGTTATCTGTGTTCACAATGCTGCTTAGCGTACCCATACTCGCTGCTAGGTTACTGCCAAGACACTACAAGCTTGACAAAAATCATGTATAGATCACGATTTCTTTATCTTCTCGCCTAAACTGTCACAAGATCAGCCCTAACTTGGCTACACGGCAAGCACCGAGAGAAGCCACCTTGCTTGCTGCCACCTTTGAACGCCACAATTAGAAAGTCCTCCTCCTGTGTCTTCTGAGAAAAAGTCAGACAAGCAGCGTCATTCCCGCGCCATCTCGCCCTCGCCCAATTCGGCGACGGCGGTAAAGCAACAGGGGTCCAAGCCCCTGAAGGCCATCATGGCATTTGTGTCGGCGGCAATCTTGGTGTTCTCTGGCGTTGGCTATGCCACCGTGGGCCGCGTGGGAGATGGCATGTCCTCTGTCTCTAACCTCGCGTTAGGCAACAAGGGTGGTTTTAAGGCAGACACCGAAGATGGCGCGATGGATATCTTGCTGGTGGGCAAGGATTCGCGCACGGATGCCAAGGGTAACCCACTATCGGAGAAGGAACTGGCGGACCTGCACGCCGGTGTGGACGAGGGCGAGGAAAACACCGACACAATCATGATCATCCGCATCCCGGATGACGGCTCCCGTGCAACTGCGGTTTCGATTCCGCGCGATACCTACGTCGACGACGGCGATTTTGGAAACACCAAGATTAACGGCGTTTTCGCCAACCACAAGACGGACAAGGTCGAAGAGCTAGAGCAAGAAAACGCCGAGGCAGAGGCTGAAGGCAAGAAGAAGCCGCATTCCGCGAAGGAGATCGAGCAGCAGGGCGTGGAGGCCGGCCGCCAGGGACTTATCAGCATGGTGCGCTCGCTCACAGACATCGACATCGATCACTACGCTGAGGTCGGCCTGCTGGGCTTCGTGCTGCTTACCGACGCCGTCGGTGGCGTCGACGTGTGCTTGAACAACGACGTCAAGGACGTCATGTCTGGCGCTGATTTCAAAAAGGGCCGCCAGACCCTCCACGGCGCCCAGGGCCTGTCCTTCGTCCGCCAGCGTTACGAGCTTCCGCGCGGCGACTTGGACCGCATCGTGCGCCAGCAGGCATATATGGCTTCCTTGGTTTCCAAGGTGCTCTCCTCTGGCACCCTAGCTAACCCGAATAAGCTCTCCAAGATTGCTGACGCAATCGAACGCTCTGTAGTCATCGATGAGGGCTGGGACGTCATGGGGTTGGTCACCCAGCTTTCGGGCTTGGCCGGCGGCAACGTCACCTTCACCACCATTCCGGTGACCTCCATCGACGGCGTGGGTGACTACGGTGAGTCCGTCGTGACCATCAACAAGCAAGAGGTCCATAAGTTTATGGATGACCTCGCCAAGACTGCGGAGCAGACGGAGGAAGCCGCGGCGTCGTCAAGCGCAGAGGCAGGCTCCAACCCTTCCGAAAAGCCAGTGGCCGATGGCATCGAGGTCAACGTGCTCAACGCGGGCAGCATCGACGGCCTGGCCTCCGGCGTTGGCACGTGGCTGACTGGCGTGGGCTACAAGGTCGGCCAGACCAGCAATGCCGAGCCGGGCTTGTACTACGAGTCCCAGGTTGTCGCCGCGGATGAGAACGATCAACGCGCCAAAGACTTGGCTGAGCAGCTCGGCGGTCTGCCGGTTACGTCCAGCCCGTCGCTGGATGAAAACACCTTTGTCGTCGTGGCTTACGACGACTACGAAGGCCCGTCCGACAAGGAAGCACAGGACGCAGAACCTACCGACACCGCACCGAGCGAGCAGGTCGGCACCCCAGGCAGCGACATGGGCGCGGCAGAGGTTGCCCCGGAAATCGACGCCGGCGGCGAGGGCCCGCGCTGCGTAAACTAAACGCCACACAAACTAAGTAATTCTCAAGCCAGGGACCTAATCCAAAAGGTTCCTGGCTTTTCTTAGGGATCGTTCCCCAATTTTTTGGCAGGTAGTTGCCATTTAATGTTAGAAAATGAGTATCCCTATCACTCACCTTCCGGGGCGCTCGGGGGCCTAGGACCGTGGTGTGAAAGCATTCCCTGCCGCGCAAAGGCTCAGTCACCTACCATGGGCGGACATGGATATGCTTCAGCACCTACTTTCCGCAGATGCCGCAGCGCCGCGCCTGACGTTCTACAACGAAGCCACCGGCGCGCGCATGGATTTTTCCGCACAGACCTTGGATAACTGGGTCTCCAAGATTGCCAACATGCTCTTAGAAGAGCTTGAGCTCGCTTCCGATTCCCTCATTTTCCTCGACCTTCCTGTTTCCTGGCAGCCCGCAGTTATCGCTTTGGGTGCCATTGCTGCCGGCGTCGACACAGCGTTCACGCGCGCCGAGCTAGACGGCGCAAGCCCCGATGTTATTTTTGCCGCGCCCGAGGGCTTTGCAGAGTTGAGCGAGGAATTCACAGGCGCCGATGTTGTGCTCGTTACCGATGATCCATTCGGGCGCGGCGTCATCGAATCTGGCGGCGAATTGCCCGCCGGCGCCATTGATTTTGGGCCCACCGTGCGTTTCTACGGTGATCAGTTCTATGGCCCCACCACCGCTTTACCGGAGCTTTATCCTGCCGCCGGCCCTGCCCAACGCGTAATGTCCGCGGGGTGGAAGGACAAGGATTCCTTTAAGAAGTTGATTCTCGAACCGCTCGCATGTGGAGGCTCCGCCGTGATTGTCGCCGGCATGTGCACTGCCGAGCGTTTAGAAGAAATCGCCGCCAACGAGAAGGTGGATCTGCGTCTTTAGCTGGCACGAACGCCATCGGCGGGGTTAATTCCCAGAAACTCCTGGAGGCGCGTGACCACGGCATGGATTTCCGCGGCGGCGAAGTGCCCGCTACGCCAAGCCGCGTGCAGGGGCACACCGCCTAGCATCTCCTCCGCGTTGCAGATGCGCAGGCCTACCGCGTCGTGAGCCTGCAGAGCACTGGAGATGGCGATTGCGCGCCCGGCTCGCGCGAGGGCGATGAGCGTAACGGTGTCCTCACACTCGACGACGTCGCCAAGCACAGCGTGGCTGCGCCCTACAAAGGCATCGAAGAGCCCGCGCGAGACGCTGCGCCGGCCTGACATGGCTAGGCGATGAGTGACCAAGTCCTCCACCTCAATGCTGTCTTGGCCCGCTAGAGGGTGCTCCTTGTTTACCCACGCCCGGATAGTGGCCTCCCCCAGCGGAACGGAATCAAGCCCCTCCTTTACTGGAATTGGCGTCACCACCACATCGGCGGTGGTATCTAGCGCCTGGTACACCTCGTAGTGCTCGACCGCCAGCGTGGTCAGAAGCGGAATGTCCTCGCGCGCGTCAACGATGAAAGGCGCCAAGATCGTCGAGATGGTCGTCGGCGTTGCCGCCACTTGCAAGGCGCGCATCTCGCCGCGTTGCAGCGCCGAAACCGCCTGCGTAGCCCTGTTATTATCTGCCACCAATTGCTGGCACACGGGAATCAATGCCTTGCCCGCCTCGTTGAGACGCAGCACCCCAGCTGCGCGTTCGAAAAGCTCGAGCCCCAGCTCCTCCTCAAAGCGCCGCAGCTGGCGGCTTAGCGCTGGCTGGGTGATGCTCAATTGCTCTGCCGCGGTGGTCACGGAACCGGTGCGCGCAAGCGCCAAGAAATATTTCGCCCTCGTGTAATCCATAAATCTTCATTTAACACGAGCTATTACCAATGAGCATGGATTTGAAAAATCTTAGACATTAGACAACATGGACGAAAACCCTTCACAATAGGGTGAAATTGTTGCACCAATCACAAAAGAAGGATTGTCTGAAAACTATGACTCGTCGCCATGTTGGCACCGCCATCGCTGAATCTCTCGCAGCACACAACGTCAAGCGCGCATACCTCGTCCCAGGCGAGAGCTTCCTGCCAGTACTTGATGGGCTCTATGACAGCCCCATCGAAGCCATCGTTACCCGCCAGGAAGGCGGCGCTTCCTACATGGCAGAGGCACACGGCAAGGCCACCGGTGAGCCGGGCGTCGCAATGGTCACCCGCGGCCCAGGCGCCTCCAATGCTTTCGTTGGCATTCACACCGCCTGGCAGGATTCCACCCCGATGGTCCTCTTCGTGGGCCTTATTCCCTTCCCCGACCGTGACCGTGAGTCCTTCCAGGAGTTCGACCCAAAGGCTTGGTTTGGCACCCAGACCAAGCAGGTCTTCATCCTCGATGACCCATCCCGTGCTTCCCACGTGGTGGCCGAGGCATTCTTCCAGGCCAAGCAGGGCCGCCCAGGCCCAGTAGTGGTGGGCCTGCCGGAGGACATTCTCCACATGGACTTCGACGGGGAGATTATCCAGCCAATCAACGTGACAGACGGCGCGGTATCCCCAAGCGATATCGCCGAGCTTTCCGAGGCCCTACGCTCCGCCGAGCGCCCACTCATCTTCGCCGGCGGCCCGCGCTGGACCCCAGAGTCCGCACGCCAAATCACCGAGTTTGCAGAGACCAACCAGATTCCGGTGGTCCACGATTTCCGCGCCAGCGACCGCATCCCTTTTTCTTCCCCGGCCAACGCCGGCTGGCTGGGCTACGGCCGAGATGAGAAGGCAGCTGCGCTGCTCAAGGATTCCGACCTCGTACTCGCCGTTGGAGCAGTGCTTGGCGACGTCCCGACTGACGGCTACAAGCTGCGTCAAGGCGCAAATGACCACAACTTCTTCATCAACATCGATTCCAGCCTGCGCGGCAACTCCGCAGCCGTCACCCGCCACATCCTGGCCAGCCCGGTAGCCTTCGCCGAAGCGCTATCTGAGATCAATGCGGGCGAGGCCTCTGCTGCCCAGCAGCAGTGGTTCGCGGATGCGCACGCGGCGCAGGTGGCTTTCTCTACGGTTCAGGACGAAGCCGACTGGCGCCCGGCTCCTGAGGGAACCGCACACATCGAATCACTCATGCGCGCCATTCAGGAGCAGGCCCCAGAGGATTCCATCTACACCTTCGGCGCCGGCAATCACTGCATCTGGGCGCAGCAGTTTATGCACACCAACGTCTACCCCTCCCAGTTCAGCGTGCGCAATGGCTCGATGGGCTACTCCGTTCCAGGTGCAGTCTCCACCAAGCTGGAGTTTCCTGAGCGCACCGTCATCGCCATTGCTGGCGACGGCGAGTATTTGATGAATGGCCAAGAGCTGGCTACCGCCTTGCAGTACGGCGCTCCTTATCTGACCGTCGTGATGTCCAACGGCGAGTTCGGCACCATCCGCGATCACCAAAAGAACCACTTCCCTGATCGCGTTTCCGGCACCCAGCTTTCCAACCCGGATTTCGCCGCCGTCGCCCGTGGCTTCGGCGCACACGGCGAGCTTGTCACTTCCGACGCCGAGGCAGGCCCTGCCGTCGAGCGCGCCCTGCAGGCTATGCGCGAGAAGCAGATTCCAGCAGTCATCAACGTGATTGTGGACCAAGCTCTGTCGCTGCCTGACAACGACTAAACCTGTCCCCAAACAAAGGATTTTTCAATGAGCGATACCGTTGCTACCGCTGTTGAGCGTGCGGAGGCCAAACCTGCTGGCTCCACGATGACTTGGGTCATCACCCTGTTCGGCACTGCCGTCGGCGCAGGAATTTTGTTCCTTCCACTTAACGCTGGTGGATTTGGTTTCTGGCCGCTGGTCTTTGCCACGGTCTTCATCCTGCCGCTGGTCTATTTCTCGCACCGCACCTATGTCCGAATAGTCAGTGGCGCGCCCATCCGCGACCACGGCAAGGACGTCCTGGAACTGGCCACGCAGTATTTTGGCCGCACCTCCGGCATCGTTATCGCCATTTTGTACTGGCTCGCTATCTTCCCCACGGTGCTGATTTACGGCATCAGCATCACCAACTCGGTCGATAGCTTCATCGTCAACCAACTGGGTGGACCTTCCATCAACCGGTGGGTACTCGCTATCCTCTGCGTGGGCATTATGACCGGCGCGTTCGCCGTGGGCCGCAAGCCCATGCTGTGGCTGGCCCAGGTGCTGGTCTATCCGCTCATCTTCGCTTTGGCAGCAACGTCCATCTACCTCATCCCACGCTGGGATTTTCAGAGCTTCCTGCACTACGACAACGGTGAAGGCGACTTTGGAATCCTCAAGGGAATCCTGCTGATTCTGCCGGTGCTTGTATTTTCCTTTTCCCACATGGCGGCACTGTCTCAGTTCGCACTAGACATGCAGCCGGCCTATGGCGAGAAGACCGCCAAGCGCGTTGACCGCACGGAGCTGCTTACCGCCATCTTGCTGGTGGTCTTTACCATGTTCTTTGTTTGGTCATGCGTCCTGGCTTTGGGCGCCGACGGTATGAATGAGGCGCTGGAACAAAACATTCCGGTACTGTCCTACTTCGCTAACGTCACCGGCACCCCGTTCATGGCCTACATGGCACCCGTTGTGGTCATGTGCGCCATCATCTCCTCCTACTTCGGCCACATGCTGGGCACCGAGGAAGGCACAGAGTACCTGCTGCGCCTAGCAGCGCCAAAGATGGCTGAGCGTATCTCGCACCGCAGCCTGCTCAACATCATTTATCTCATCACCTTCGTTGGCACTACCCTGGTGGCGGTCTATAACCCATCCATCGTGTCGATGATTTCGGTCGTCGGTGGCATCTTCGTGGCTTTCCTCGTTTACCTGGTCCCGGTCTACATGTTCAAGAAGTTCGACGCTTATTCCAAGTTCAAAAATGACCCGTGGAACTACTTCGTATTTGGCATGGGAATCGTCATTATGGCGGTTACCGTGTGGAACATGTTCTAATTCTTATCTATCACTTCTTAAAAGTCGCTTTAAAGTTAGGAGTTTTAAAACCATATGCTTCGCTCTGATCTCAACAAGTTCCCTGATTACAAGCCCGGCAAGTCCGACGGCGACAAGCTGAAGCTCTCCTCCAACGAAATCCCTAACCCGCCGCTTCCCTCCGTGCTCGAGGCAATGACGCGGGCGGCAGCGGAGACCAACCGCTACCAGATCGATGGCTGCCCAGAACTGACCACCGAGCTTTCTAAGTACCTGGGCGTTCCTGAAGATCACCTCACCATCGCGGCGGGCGCCTCGGCCATCGTTCAGCAGGCCATCGGAATGTCCTGCCACACTGGTGACGAAGTAATCTTCCCGTGGCGCAGCTTCGAGGCTTACCCGCTCTACGTGCGCATGGCCGGCGCGGAACCAGTGATGACTCCGCTTACCGAGGACGACCGCTTGGGCTTGGATGCCGTAATTAAGGCCATCACGGACAAGACCCGCGTCATCATCCTCTGCAACCCGAATAACCCAACCGGCACCACCATCACCAAGGGCGAGTTCCGTGACTTCATGGAGCGGGTTCCGAAGGACATCGTGGTTATCCTCGATGAGGCTTACTGGGAGTACAACGACGCGGAGGATACCCCGGACTCTGCCGAGGAGATTTTCAACTACCCGAACCTGGTGGGCGCCCGCACCTTCTCCAAGGCCTTCGGCCTTGCCGGTGCACGCGTGGGTTACGGCATCGCCTCCCCGGAACTCATCCACGGCCTCAAGCTAATGACCATGCCGCTAACGGTTACCTACATGGCAGAAAAGGCTGCCATCGCAGCGCTTAACTCGGCAGAGGAGCTGCTTGCCCGCGTCGAAGAGACCAAGGTGCAGCGCGAGCGCGTAGCAGAGACAATTGGCGCGCGCCCTTCCAAGGGCAACTTCGTTTGGATTCCACGCAGCGACGCCGAAGAGGTTGAACGCAAGCTTTCCGACGAAGGCGTCATCATCCGCCGCTACCTGGATGAGGGCGTTCGCGTTTCCATTACCACTGAGGAAGAAACAAACACTTTCTTGGCCGCCTGGGAGCGTGCGGGCATTCGCCCATTCGGCGAATAATCGCCTTCTATCCCATCGCCCTTTCCCTACTTAGATGGCGGTTGCTCACCTGGAACCGCCGGCAGGAAGTCTGCCAATAACGCCGCCAAACCCGTTTGAAACGGATCTTCCGCAAACGGGTTGGCGGCTTTTTGCTCTTCAATTGCCGCAGCCGAAAGTTTTTCCTGCCATGCAGCACGGGCGCTGCGCAGATGCGGCGCTTCTACACCACCGTCTTCGGGAACCTCGAAGATTTCTTGGGGAGCATTGGCGTCGAAGGCGGAGCCGTAGATGAAGGACTCCAGCATGATAATCCGCGGCAGAATCTGCGCGGATTCGACGCCGGCAAATGCCAGTACCTCAGCTAATTTTTCGTACATTTTCACTGCCCGTGGAGCACCTGACACGGGGGTAGAAGCAATGACCTCCACCAGCGGATAATGCCGCGCGAATACATCGCGGTAGGAACGCGCCCAGAACTCTAATGCGTGACGCACGCTCACCTCGCCAGCTAAAGCCGCGTCGAGAAGCGATGCGTCTACCTGCGCCATAACCGCATCCTCTACAAGGATGAGCAACTCATGTTTGTTAAGTACATGGTTGTACAACGCGCTCGGCGCCACCCCCACTTCGCGGGCAATTCGGGCCATCGTGAGTTTGGCATAGCCACTTTCCTCCACAATTTTTAAAGCGGCCTCGGCAATTTTCTCACGGTTTACCAGCGCCTTTGGCGGCCGACCTTTAGCGCGCGAAAAATTCATGGCTCAAACCTCTATCCAGAGTCACATTAAGTCCTGTACAGTGACACGCAACACAAAATGAATGTTGTTCATTTTGCGCTGAGCTTTCAAACAATCTTCCCATAGACGTTTCCTCTGCACCGCGTAGAGGAAGATGTTCACCACTTCACACAGGAGAACCCACCATGTCGTCATTATTTAGCAACGAATCCAACACCAACCCGGTCCTCGAGCGCGACGTTGTCGTCATCGGCGCGGGCCCTGCCGGCCTCATGGCAGCACGCACGCTGAAGAAGAAGGGCCTTTCCGTCGCAGTCCTGGAAGCCCGCGACCGCGTCGGCGGCCGTACCTGGAATGGCAAGGTCAAGGATGCCGAGGGCGTCGAGCACTTCGTGGAGCTGGGCGGACAGTGGATTTCCCCGGATCAGACGCGGCTCATCGAGCTCGTTGATGAGCTAGGACTCGAGACCTTCCAGCGCTACCGCGAGGGCAAGTCCATCTACGTTGCCCCAGACGGCACCCGCCACGAGTACGAGGGCGCCGTCTTCCCTACTTCCGAGAAGACCATCGTGGAGATGGACCGCCTCATCAAGATCATGGATGACCTCGCAGCCGAAATGGACCCGGCGCGCCCCTGGGCACACCCGCGTGCGAAGGAGCTGGACTCCATCTCCTTCCGCACGTGGCTCGAAGGCTTGTCTGATGACCCGGAGGCAATCGACAACGTCTCCATCTACGTCGCCTCGGGCATGCTCACCAAGCCTTCCTATGCTTTCTCCACCCTGCAGGCAGTCCTGATGGCTGCTTCCGCAGGTTCCTTCTCCAACTTGGTCGACGAGGACTTCATCCTGGACCGCCGCGTGATCGGCGGCATGCAGTCCGTATCGCTGACCATGGCAGAAGAGCTGGGCGAGGAGGTCTACCTCGGTACCCCGGTGCGCGAACTGCACTGGGCCGAGGTTGACCCAACCACCGCTGATGACCTCAACAAAGTCGCAGCCGACGTTCGCAACGGCGTGCCCAACAACGGCGCTGCTGGCCAGGTGACCGCCTACTCCGAGAAGGTCACCGTGAAGGCGCGCTACGCCGTGCTCGCGGTTCCACCAAACCTGTACAACCGCATCTCTTTCGTTCCGCCGCTGCCACGAGACCAGCAGATCGTGCACCAGCACATCTCCATGGGCTTGGTCATCAAGGTCCACGCCATCTACGACAAGCCTTTCTGGCGCGAAGAGGGCCTTTCCGGCACCGGCTTCGGCGGCGGCCGTTTGGTTCAGGAAGTCTACGACAACACCAACTACGGCAAGAACTTTGCTGCCTCCGCCGAGGGCGAAGAAGACCAGTACGGCACCTTGGTTGGCTTCGTCTCCGACGTTTATGCCGAGGAAATGTGGCACCTGCCAGAAGAAGAGCGCAAGGAGCGCATACTTTCTGCCATGGCGGACTACCTGGGCCCGAAGACCAAGGAGCCAATCGCGTTTTACCTCTCCGACATGGCCGCTGAGGAGTGGACCCGCGGCGCCTACGCCACCTCTTATGACCTAGGCGGCCTATCCCGCTGGGGCCACCTGCAGAACGAGCCGACCGGCTCCATCTACTACGCCTGCTCCGACATCGCTGCCGAGGGCTACCAACACGTCGACGGCGCTATCCGCCAGGGCGAGCTCGTCGCCCAGAAGATTGCCGATAAGGGTTAAATATTGTCTGCTTCTGATTTTGATCGCCGCGCAGCCACCGGACATATCTTGGTGGGCTACGTTGCTACGGACTACGGCAAGGACGCGCTCCGCTTGGGCATCGCCCTTGCCAAGACCCGCAACGTTAACCTCGAGATCGTCATGGCCGCACCGGCCAATAATTCCTTCTCCGGTGTCTACCCGCACGACCGCGGATACAGCTCCATCCTGGAAGAGCAGATTGCAGGTTGGTTGCAGGAGGCGCTGGGCGAAATCCCCAGTGACATCCGCGCCACCGCCCGGATCGTCCCTGGCGAGTCTGAGGCCGAGGCGCTCAATCGCACGGCGGAAGAACTGGACTGCGACATGATCGTGGTTGGTGCGCGCAAGGGTGGCCTTTTTGGCCGCTTCCAAATGGGTACCGCGGTCAACACGTTGTTGCACTCCGGTACTGTCCCTATCGCTCTCGCGCCACACGGCTACTCCTACCCCGGTCCCATCAGCCGCATCACCGCCATGTTTGGTCCGCGCCCAGGCACCACGGACGTCATCGCAATTGGTTTGGACCGCGCACGGCGCCGTCGCATTCCGCTGCGCCTGCTTTCGCTCGTGCTGCCTGGCGAGTCCGATCTGCATGGCCTCGGCACCGACGTTCCCAATGCAGTACGCGCTTACGCCAACCGCAAGCTGGGCGATATCGCCGAAGAAATGCTCTCGGCTGGTTACGCCACAACCGACGTCGCCACTGGGCGCGACGTCGAAGCAGCAATGGAAAACGTCACCTGGCAAGACGGAGAGCTCGCCGTGGTTGGCTCTTCTCGCCTCGCGGTTCCCGGCCGGCTCTTCTTGGGTGGCACGGCGTCGCGAATGCTGCGCTCCATCCCTGTCCCTATGGTCGTCGTACCAGCCGGCTACATGCACGCCGGCGCCGACCACGAAGCGATCTAGCAGGCGCTTTCGCCCAAATCGCTTCCTACCACCAGACCGTATTTCCTAGTTCTTTTTGAAAGGCGGTGAGTAGTCATGACTAGTGCCACTCCTGCACCACCGATTCAGCCCACGCCGGGCAGCGGCGATAACATCGCCTCCACCAAAGGCCTGGCTACCGGACGCGTCGGCTTACTCGGCGCAGTCGTCATCGGCATCAGCTGCATCGCGCCGACCTATACGCTGACTTCCGGACTTGGCCCCACCATTTCCGCGGTGGGCGAGTTTGTTCCGGCGGTCCTCCTTTTGGGATTCATCCCGATGCTCCTGGTGGCCTTTGCCTACCGTGAGCTCAACAATGCGGTTCCGGATTCCGGTACCTCGTTTACTTGGGCCACCAAAGCCTTTGGCCCCTGGGTGGGCTGGATGGGCGGATGGGGCCTTATTACTGCCACCATCCTGGTGCTTTCGAACCTTGCCGCAGTCGCTGTGGACTTCTTCTATCTCTTCCTTGCCCAGATATCAGGCCGCCCCGAAATTGCAGACCTGACGCGCAATCTCTGGATTAATATCCCCACCACGATGGTCTTCATCGCGATCGCAGCCTGGGTTTCCTATCGTGGCCTAGATTCCACGCAGAAGTTGCAATACGTGCTGGTTGCCATCCAGATAATGGCCATTGTGGTCTTTGACATCGTGGCCATCGTGCGCGCTTATAAGGGCGGCGGATTCGACTTCACCCCGATTTCAGTTTCATGGTTTAATCCGCTGGAAATCGGCAACTTTTCCCTCATCGCGGCCGGCATTTCCTTGTCCATCTTCATGTTCTGGGGCTGGGACGTCACGCTGACGATGAACGAGGAAACGAAGGACCCAGAAAAGACTCCAGGGCGCGCTGCAACCATCACGGTCTTGGTCATCATCAGCCTCTACATTCTGACTGCCTTGGCCGTCATCACGTGGGCAGGAACGGGTGATGAAGGCCTGGGTGCCGGCAACCCGGAGAACCAGGAATCGATCTTCGCCGCGCTCTCCTCCCCCGTGCTCGGCTCGGCCGCCCTGCTTATCTACGTCGCTGTGCTCTCAAGTTCCTTCGCCTCGCTGCAGTCCACGATGGTGGGCCCCGCCCGTACGCTGCTGGCGATGGGCTATTACAAGGCGTTGCCGCCGGTCTTTTCCAAGATCAGCCCCAAGTTCCGCACGCCGTCTACGGCCACGATTGCCTCCGCTATTGCAGCGGGCGGTTTCTACACGGTCACGCGCATCCTTTCTGAGAACGCTCTGTGGGACACCATCTCTGCCCTCGGATTGATGATCTGCTTCTACTACGGCATCACCGCCGTGGCCTGCATTTGGTACTTCCGCCACGAGCTTTTCAGCAGCGTACACAACATCATCTTCAAGTTCGTCTTCCCCCTGCTGGGTGGCGGCTTCTTGCTGCTGATGTTCTTTACCACCGCATTCGATTCGCTTAGCCCGGAATACGGTTCTGGCTCCTCAATTTTCGGAGTGGGCACCGTCTTCGTGCTGGGCATGGGAATTCTGTTGCTCGGCGCCGTATTAATGCTGTTCACGCGCTTTGCCCATCCGGATTTCTTCAAGGGCCGCACATTGAAGCGGATAACGTCCGGCGAAGACTCTCAATTGCCGCTAGTTTAGAGGCTAGCCCTATTTCAACCTAGTTCACTATTAGGCTCTAAAAAGAGCTGGATCACACAACAAGGAGTATTAATGTCTAACACTTACCGAGTTCAGAACCCTGCTACTGACGAGATCGTCGAGACCTTCGACTCCGCCACCGACGCCGAGGTAGAAGGCGCACTGGCGAAGGCCGCCGCAGCCTACCGCGAGTGGAGCGCGCGCCCGATGTCCGAGCGCGCGGAAATCGTTGCTCGCGCAGCACACCTCTTTGCGGAGCGCAAGGAGGAGCTGGCCAAGATTGCCGCGGAAGAGATGGGCAAGCCTATCTCCGAAGGCATCGAGGAAGCAGAGTTCTCAGCGGCCATCATCAAGTACTACGCCGATAACGGCGAGGAGTTCACCAAGGATCAGCCGATTCCGGCTTCTGCCAATGGCACTGCGGTAATCCGCCGCCTGCCCATCGGCCCGCTGCTTGGCATCATGCCGTGGAACTTCCCCTACTACCAGATTGCCCGCTTCGTGGGCCCGAACCTGGTCCTCGGCAACACCATTATCTTAAAGGACGCAGAAATCTGCCCTCGCTCCGCACTCGCCGTGCAGAAGATCATGGATGACGCTGGCATTCCAGAAGGCGTGTACAACAACATCTTCGCCACCCACGAGCAGATTTCCACCATCATCGCGGATCCACGCATCCAGGGCGTTTCCCTGACTGGTTCCGAGCGCGCCGGCGCCATCGTGGGTGCCCAGGCCGGCCAGCACCTGAAGAAGGCAGTGCTCGAGCTCGGTGGATCCGATCCTTATATTCTTCTCGATACCGACGACGTCAAAGAAGCAGCCAAGCTGGCGTGGACGACCCGCATGTACAACACGGGCCAGGCCTGCAACTCCAACAAGCGCATGATCGTCATGGAAGACATCTACGAGGAGTTCGTGGCTGAGCTGACCAAGCTCGCACAGGAAGCAAAGGCAGCGCCTGCCGACGCCCAGGGTGAGGGCACCTACTCCTGCCTGTCCTCCCGTGCGGCGGCGGAGACCCTGCACGATCAGATTCAGCGCGCGGTGAAGGAAGGCGCTACCCTGCGCGCTGGCGGCGAGCTGGCGGACAAGGGCGCCTTTGTCTCCCCGGCCGTTATCACCGACATTCCAGTCGGCTCCGACATCTACTACGAGGAGTTCTTCGGCCCGGTTGCCGTGGTCTACCAGGTTTCCTCCGACGAGGAAGCGCTCGAGCTGGCCAACAATACCCAGTTCGGCCTGGGCGGCACCGTCTTTTCCAAGGACACCGAGCGCGCAGCGGCCATCTCCCGCCGCCTCGAGGTGGGTATGGCCAACGTCAACACCCCGGCCGGTGAGGGTGAAGAGCTGCCTTTCGGCGGCGTGAAGCGCTCTGGCTTCGGCCGTGAGCTCGGCCCGCTGGGCATGGATGAGTTCGTCAACAAGCAGATGTACTACATCGAAAACTAGTCCTGCTGGCTTGCCGCCCACGCTCATACGCAAAAGGGAGGCTGTCACTAACCAAAGCGTTAGTGACAGCCTCCCTTCTTTTGATTAAGCCCTAGGGCTCAATCAGTTGAGCTTGCCAACTGACTAGTCAGAAGATCCGGTGGAAGACCCGTCGTCGGAAGCACAGGCATCGTAGACCAGACCGCCTACCAGAAGTCCGGCAGCCACGAGGGCAAGACCGGCGCCTAGCTTGCGCACCTCCGGGGAAATCTTCGCGTTGAAGGCCGCGAGCTGGCGATTAGCCTGCTCGACCTGGCCGGCCAGCTGCGGGTTGAAGATACCCAGCTGCTTCTGCGTCTGAGTGTTGAACTGCTGCCACTGGCGTGCCAGCTGTGCCTGCATCTCAGACAGACCTGGAATGCGAACCTGTGCTGCCAGACCTGCCGGGATGAGCAGCAACAGTGGCAGCCCCACTGCCAAGCCGGTAGCCACACAACGCTCAGAAGGCTGGTAGCTCGAGGAACCATCCGAAGAGCCATCAGAAGACCCATCCGAGCTGCCTGGGTTCTTGCCGGGGTCAGTACCCGGATCAGTGTTCGGCTCGGTGACGGTCACGGTGATGCTGTCGATTTCCTTGTCGGAGTCATCGCGGACGATGACGGTTACGGTATCGCCTGGCTTGGCGTCTGGCTTGATGGTGACGATGACATCGCCGTTCTCTTCCAAGGTCGCGGAACCTGGGCCGGTGGTCTTATCGACGTTGGCACCTGCCGGTACCTTGCCGCCGACATTTGGAACCTTCACGACGCCACCAGCCGGGGCCTTCGCATCGTTCCAAGACGGTTCATCCGGGGTTGGGTCGGTTGGATCCGTCGGGTCGGTCGGGTCGGTCGGATCCGTCGGGTCGGTTGGGTCGGTCGGATCCGTCGGATCGGCTGCGACGACGTCGATGGTGAACGTCGTGGTGGACTTGTTTCCAGCGGCGTTGGTTGCCGTGATAGTAACCGTGCTGCGGCCAAAGGCGCTCGGCTTGCCGCTGATGGTGCCGGTAGCTGGGTCAAATTCGACGCCAGTAGGCAGGCCGGTTGCGCGCAGCGTTGCTGCTGGGTCATCGCTGTGAACGGTAACTTCAGTGACGTCTTCGCCCAGCTTCACGGTCTGATCCGAAATCGGGTCAAGCTTCGGCGCGCTGGTATCGGCCGGCTCACGGACCACGATGGTGAAGGTTTCGTCGGTGGCATTGCCGCTGGCATCGGTGACCGTCACGGTGACCTCGTAGGTGCCCGGCTTGGTCGGGGTGCCGGTGATGGTGGCAACGCCGTCAACGGTCTCAAGCTTCACGCCATCCGGCAGACCGGAGGCCGTTACCTTATCCGTGTCCGAATCAGAAGAGACCCGAATCGTTTCAATCGGCGTATTGGCATCGACAGCCTGATCTGCAATCGGATCCACCTGCGGACCGGTTGCATCCTTTACGGTGATGGTCAGCTTCTTTTCGGTAGTATTGCCTGCCGCATCGGTGGCGGTCACCGTCACTTCATAGGTGCCCGGAGTAGTTGGCACACCGGAAATCTCGCCGGTGGACGCGAAGAACCGAACGCCATAAGGCAAGCCAGTCACGGTCAGGGTAGCCTGCGGGTCATCCGAGGTGATGTGAATCGGGTCAAGCTCGGTGTCTTCCGTGACGGTCCGATCGGCGACGCCGTCTAAGGAAGGCCCCTCAGAATCGACCACGGTGATCGTGAACTTCTCGACGGAAGACTTACCGTCGGCGTCAGTGGCCGTTACGGTGACCACGATGGGGAAGTCACCCGCGCGGGTTGGAGTACCCGAAATCGTATTGGTATTGGTGTCGTAAGTAACGCCGTCCGGCAGCCCGGTCACGGTGATCGTCGTAGAAATCGACGGATCCGTCACGGTTGGCTTAATCTCCGTAATCGCTTCCCCTAGCGGCACCTTCTGATCCGAAATTGGTTCCAGAACCGGCGCTCCAGGGTCGACGACGGTGATGGTGAAGGTCTCCTTGGTCGTGTTGCCCGCGGCATCGGTGACAACCACGGTCACGGGGTGCTCACCAGCGGTGGTTGGCGTGCCAGAGATGGTCCGGGTTTCTGGGTCGAAGCTGAGACCAGCAGGCAGGCCGATGACCGTCACGGTGTCGCTCGGATCGTCGCTGTCTACCTTGACAGGAGCGATGGCAACGCCCTTCTTTACCGCTTGATCGTCGATGGGGTTGACCTTCGGAGCAGTGGAATCGCTGACCGTGATGGTGAAGTCAACGTAGGAGGTGTTTCCGGCCGCATCGGTTGCCAGGACGCGCACTGGGTAAGTGCCCGCGGTGGTTGGCGTGCCGGAAATCGTGTTGGTAGCGGCGTCATACTGAACGCCCTCTGGCAGGCCGACTACGGAAATCTTGGCATCAGGGTCATCCGCCTTGACAACGATATCTTTAATGGCGCTGCCGGCAGCAACGTCTTGGTCACTGATCTCGTCCAGCTTTGGCCCCTGGGCATCGGTGACGGTGATGGTCGAGGTATCGATAGCCTTGTTGCCCGCTTCGTCGACCGCGGTCACGGTCACGGTGTAGGTGCCCGGCTTGGTTGGGGTACCGGTGATTAGTCCCGTCTCTGGGTCAAAAGTCATGCCATCAGGTAGGCCTTCAACCGTTACCTTCGCAGAAGGATCATCTACGCGCACTGGAATCGGGTTGGCCTCAGATCCCGCAGCGACCGTGCTATCGGGCAGCGGCTGGATGACTGGTGCACCGGCGTCATTGACGTTGATGTTGAAGACTTCTTCGGTGGTATTGCCAGCGTCGTCCTTAGCGGTGATCGTCACTGGGTAGCTTCCCGGCTTAGTCGGGGTGCCCTCAATCTGCTTGGTATCGGGGTTATAGCTCAAACCCTCAGGCAAGCCAGTGACTGTCAAGGAGGTCACCGCAACGTTGTCCTCAGCGGTGATCTCAATTGGCGTGATCGGGGAATCCGCGGGAACGGTAGGATCCGAAATCGGCGCGATCTGCGGCGCGGTCTTATCGGAGACGGTGATGACAAAATCAACGGGCTGCGAGGTATTGCCGGCGGCATCGGTAGCCGTGACCTTAATGGTGTAGGTTCCCGGCTTCTCTGGGCGGCCGGTAAAGGTGTTGGTCACGGGGTCGAAGCTAACCCCCTTCGGCAGGGTCTCCGGATCAACCTGGACGGTAGCATCCGGATCATTTACCGAGACCACGACCGGCTTAATCGTCTCGTTCAGAGCGATATCCTGCTTCTCAATCGGATCGATGACCGGGGCGGTCTTGTCTTCGACGGTGATGGTAAACGGTTCGTAGGACACGTTGCCCGCTGCATCAGTTGCCGCAATAACGACATCATAGGTACCCGGCTTAGTCGGGGTGCCGGAGATTTTCTTGGTCTCGGGATCGTAGGTCACGCCCTCGGGCAGGCCCGTGACTTCAATCTTCGCGTTCGGATCATCGGTTTTGACCGGAATCTCAGTGATTTCGTCACCTTCCGGGACGCTGACGCTGTCCACCGGAGTGATGCGAGGCGCCGTTGCATCGTTTACCGCGATGACGAAGGTCTTAGTCGTGGCGTTGCCGGCGGCGTCCGTTGCGGTCACGGTGACCACAGAAGAGCCGGTTTCCTTCGGGGTGCCGGAGATTTTCTTGGTCTCGGGATCGTAGGTCACGCCCTCGGGCAGGCCGGTGACGGTCCAGGCGAGATCCTGCGCTGCGGTGGAGTTGTCGGCCGGGTTTAGGCTCATCAGATCGATGGGTTTGATGGCCTCCCCCTGGTTAATCGTCTGATCCTCCGGATCATCGAAGGTAGGCGCGGTGGCATCGCCCACGAACAAGACAACGGTCTGCTTCGTGGAGTTACCGGCTGGGTCGGTGGCGGTAACGGTAACTTCGTAGCGCCCCGGAGTGGTCGGGGTGCCCGTGACGAGCCCCGTTTCGCTATCAAAGGTCACGCCCTCGGGCAGGCCGGTGACTTCGATCTTCGCGGTTGGGTCAGGACTGGTGACAGGCTCCAGGTTGAGCGGCTGATCTTCAGGAACCGAGACGTCGCGAAGCGGGCGCAGAGCCGGGGCAACGGTATCGGTGACCTTGATGTTAAAAGTCTTCTCGGTGACGTTTCCATAAGGATCAGTTACCTTGACGGTGACCGGGAAGTTCTTGCCATCTGGGCTCGTGACTTCAGTCTTTGGTGTACCAGAGATGATGCCCGTGGTGGGATCGATACTGACGCCTTCTGGTAGCCCGGACGCGCTGAACTTAGAATTCGGCTCATTGCTGGTCACGTGGATCGGCTCCAAGGCGGTGCCGTTTTCCACGCTCACATCAGCGATATCGTCCACCTTCGGCGCGGTGGTGTCGGCTACCTTGAGAAGGAATTCCTGGGTCGAGGTATTGCCGGCGGCATCGGTCGCAGTCACCGTAATTGGGTACTCTCCCGGTGCCTGCGGGATTCCTTCGATCTTGTGGGTCTCCGGGTTATAGGTAACTTCTGGTGGCAGGCCCGCGACTACAACGTTGCTGACGGACTTGTCGAAGTTATCGGTGACGTCTACTGGAATTGCGGTGATCGGTTGACCGGCCTCTGCGGTGGCGTCGTTGATCTTGGCAATGGTCGGCGCCTTGGTGTCGGTAACAGTAACGACCAGGTTGGATACAGAGTTATTGCCCTGGGGATCGGTGGCCGATACGGCGACCGTGTAGATGCCCGGTTCGGTTGGGGTACCTTCGAGGGCACCGTTTTGCTCGTTCCAGGTCATGCCCGGCGGGATATCACCTTCCACGGTGACGGAGGCTTTAGGATCGTCCACCTTGATCGGAATCGAAGCAGGCTTATCCTCTGGGACGGTGGCATCCGGGCTGGTGAGAACCGGCGCGGAAGTATCCACGACGTTGATACTGAATGCAGTTTCGGTGACATTTCCGGCGGCATCGGTGACGCGGACGTTAACTGTCGACGCCCCGGTGGCCGACGGAGTACCGCTAATGGTTCCGGTCGCAGGATCGTAGGTGACGCCATCTGGCAGGCCACTGACCTCAACGCTGGTCACACCGACGTTATCCGTCGGCTTAACCTGAATCGGGGAGATGGCTTTGCCCAGCTCTAGGTTCTGCGAATCGATCTGCGCAATCTCCGGCGGGATGCCGTCAGTGACCGTGACCTTGGCATTGACGAGGTCGCCGGAGCCCGAGGCGTAGGCGATGAGCGCGCCGACGCCGTTGACGATAATCGCCACGAAGACCAGCCAACGGCCCCACTGCCCCAGATAGTGCTCCGCCAAACCGGAAACCTGCAGAGGCGCTTTTGTGCGCATCGCACTTTCCGCAACATAAAGCATAGAAATCGTGGTCAGGGTACCCGCAACGAGAAGCGCAATAACGAGCGCCATGAATCCGCCGTTTCGCGCGGCATAGGGAATGGAAAGAATGCCTGCACCAATGTTGGTGCCAAAAATAAGGGCAATGCCTTGGACGAAACTCAAGGCCGGCTTCGCAGCCTGCGAAGCAGCCCCTCCAGACTTTTCAACAACCGTCATATTTTCTCCCGAATCTAAAATAGAAATATAAGTAACTGCGCATGGAACAACTGCGCCCCTCGGCACCCTCTCCTTTTTCTGCAAAAAGTGAGGGCGCCGAGGGGCAATGCCTGTAAAAATCAGCTCGCTGAGGCTTGCCGGTTAGAGCTAAGGCTTAGCGATGTAGCGCACGGAGATGTACTCCTCGATGCCTTCGGCACCACCTTCGCGGCCGAAGCCGGATTCCTTGATGCCCCCGAATGGAGCGGCCGCGTCAGAGATAGCGGAGCGGTTGATGCCCACCATGCCTGCCTCCAGCGCGTGTGTCAGGTATTCCGCGGTGTGGAAGTTCTCGGTGAAGGCATAGGCTGCCAAACCGAACTCGGTGTCGTTGGCCTTCGCCACGCCCTCTTCCAAAGTGGAGAAGGTGGTCACGGTGGCTACCGGCCCGAAGATCTCCTGGCGCAGAATCTCGGCGTCGTCAGGCACGTTCGCCAGAACGGTCGCTGGATAAAAGAAGCCGGCGCCATCCGGGCGCTCGCCGCCGGTGGTGGCGGTAGCACCCTGCTCGAGCGCGCGCTCGACCAACTGAGCCACTCCGTCGCGCTGCTTCGCGCTGATCAGCGGACCAAGCGTGGTGCTTTCTTCCAAACCATGGCCTGCCTGGATAGCAGCCATCTTCTCGGTCAGACGATCTGTGAACTCCTCAGCCACTGCCTCGTGCACGATGAAGCGGTTGGCCGCGATGCAAGCCTCACCGCCGTTGCGCATCTTCGCCTGCATTGCGCAGTCAAGCACTAGGTCGAGGTTGGCGTCCTCGTGGACCAGGAACGGGGCATTGCCACCCAGCTCCATGGAGGTGCGTTGCAGATTATCGGCAGACTGGCGCACCAGAATCTTGCCCACACCGGTCGAGCCGGTAAACGTCACCTTGCGCAGGCGCGGATCCGCCATGAGCTCGGAGGACAGCGCGCTCGACTGCGTGGTGGTCACGATGGAGAACACACCAGCCGGCACCTCGTGGCGAGCGAATACCTCTGCGATGACCTCACCCAACAGCAGCATGGTCAACGGGGTTTCCGCAGCGGGCTTAACCACGACCGGGCAGCCAGCGGCGAAGGCCGGGGCAATCTTGCGGGTGGCCATGGCCAGCGGGAAGTTCCACGGAGTGATTGCCAGCACTGGGCCCACCGGGGTGTGGGAGACGGTAATGGAGCCGTTGCCGGCCGGCGACTGCGAGTAGCGGCCCGGAATGCGAACTGCTTCCTCTGCGAACCAGCGCATGTACTCAGCACCATAGGCCACCTCGCCCAGCGCTTCCGCGTAAGGCTTTCCCATCTCCAAGGTCATCACGCGCGCGAAGTCTTCCTTGCGCTCAATAATGGCGTTGAAGATGTCAGTGAGGATGATAGAGCGCGTGCGCGGCGCAAAACCGGCCCACTCCTTTTGCGCGGCGTCGGCAAGCTCCAGCGCGCGCATCCAGTCAGCGGAGGTTCCATCTGCAACGTTGGCAATGACTTCTTCCGTTGCTGGGTCGAGGACCTCGAAAGTGGCGCCGCCGGTGGCTGCGACGTTCGTGCCCTCCAGCCAAAGGCCAATTGGCAGAGAACCCAACAGCTCAGAAACCTGCGAATAATCAAAGTTTGTCATTTGCTTCTACCCTTTTGGCTGCAGCCCAGACTTACTTGTACTCGTTGAACTGCTTGACCACTACTTGCAGGGCCTCGCGCCACAGATCCTCCGGGATGGCCAGGGAAGGCAGGAAGCGGATGACGTTGTGGTCAAGGCCGCAGGTGAGGATGAGGACGCCCTCTGCCTTTGCGGCATCTGCAATCTTGTGGACGAGCTCGGAGTCTGGCTCGCCATCAGCGGTGACGAACTCGAGTGCAAGCATGGCGCCACGGCCGCGGAACTCGGCGACGCGCTCGTCGCCCAGGATTGGCTCCAGCTCCTCGCGGGCAATCTTTTCCAGGTTCAGTGCGCGGGCGCCAAAGTCCTTCTCCTCAAATTCCTTAAGAGTGGCCAGCGCTGCCGCACAGGAAACAGGGTTGCCGGTGTAGGTGCCGCCCAAGCCGCCTGGCTGCGGTGCATCCATGATCTCCGCGCGGCCGGTGACAGCGGAAAGCGGCATGCCGGAAGCAATCCCCTTGGCGATGGTGACCAGGTCGGGGACGATGCCCTCGTGGTCGGAAGCGAACCAGGTGCCGGTGCGCATCATGCCGGCCTGAATCTCGTCGACGATGAAGACAACGTCGTTGTCGTTGCACCACTTCTGGATAGCTGGCAGGTAACCCTCAGCTGGGACCACGAAGCCGCCCTCGCCCTGAATCGGCTCGACCACAACGCAGGCGAGGTTGGCTGCGCCGACTTCCTGCTCGATCATGGTGAGGGTCTTCTTGGCTGCTTCCTCACCACTGAGCTGGTCGCGCAGCGGGTAGGACATCGGCGCACGGTAGATTTCCGGCGCGAACGGGCCAAAGCCGTTCTTGTATGGGGACTGCTTTGCGGTCATGGCCATGGTGAGGTTGGTGCGGCCGTGGAAGGCACGGTCCATAACTACAACGCCGCGCTTGCCAGTGTAGTTGCGGGCAATCTTGACGGCGTTTTCCACTGCTTCCGCGCCGGAGTTAAACAGCGCGGTCTTCTTCGGGTGATCGCCCGGAGTCACCTCGTTGAGCTTTTCAGCGACCTCAACGTAGGACTCGTACGGGGAGATGGTGAAGGAGGTGTGAGTGAAGTGCGCGACGGCCTCCTGCACGGCCTTGACGACGGCCGGGTTAGAAGCGCCCGCGGAGGTAACAGCGATGCCGGAGGCCAAGTCGATGAAACGGTTGCCGTCAGCATCAGCGAGGATGCCGCCGTCAGCGTCGACGACGTAGCCCGGAAGCGAAGGCGCCATGCCGGCCGGGATGGCGTTCTTGCGGCGCTCATCCAATGCGGCGCTGGCTGGTCCGGGGACCTCCTGAGCGAGGTGGCGGGTCTGCTCGATGCGGTATTCAAGTTCCTGCATGATTCTCCTTCAATCGTCTTGCTTTGTGATGTGAATCATTGTGGATGCCACGACTAGTCACAGACCATGGACATCGCGTATATATTTAGGGCAAAAGACTATTCACTGTGTCTATCGACGAGTTACTGCAAGAAGGTCCCGGCAATGAGCGAGCTTCGCTTTCAATGGCTGTTTAACCAGCGCAAACTAAACCTGCGCCCGATTCTCGAAGGCCCGCGTGAGTTCACAACCATCCAAGCCAGCGAGTTGCGCGATCCCAGCGAGTTCACCACTCAGGGCGCCATCATCCTGACCTTGGGACTAGCCTTCGAACACTCGCCCAGCGACTTTTCCGCCTATGCGCGCACCCTGGCGGCAGCGGGCGTGGGTGCCATTGGCTTCGGCACTGGCCTGACCTTCTCCACGGTTCCGCAGGAGCTTATCGACGCCGCGGCGCGTCACCACCTCACACTCTTTGAAGTCCCCCGCGCCACGCCTTTCATCTCGATTATCAATACGGTGACTACGGAGCAGACGCGCATCGAGAACAACCTCCAGTTCACCTTGCACCGTCAACAGGAGCGTTTGAATCAGGCGGCGTCGAATGGCACTAATGCGCTGCTGGAGCGGGCGTCGAAAGAACTCGGCGCTGCCGTGGCCGTGGCTAACGATTCAGGAAACGTCATCAATCGTCACGACTTAGGCGAGCTGTCCGCCGTCGAGTTCGCTATTGCCGCGGCAAGCCAAAGCTCGGGACGGACCTCAGGCGCGCGCTCGAGCATCACCAAAGACGGCACGACGATCGCCACCATCACCAACGTGTTTAATACCCACGGCCGGCGGCGCATCGCGCTTGCGGTATCCCGCGAGCAAAAATTCGACTCTTATGACCGCGCATTAACCCGCCACCTTGCCGACTTGGCGGAGATGTTGCTACAAAACCGCGACTCTTCGGCCCGCATCATCCTAGGCGCTCTCGCCCTTGCCACGCAGGTCTCCGGCACCACGCCTGCGCTTGGCGCCACGGCTTTAGACGCCGCTTTCAACTCTGTGGCCTCCCACGGCCGTCTCCACCTCTGCCTGGTGCAGGCCGACTCCCCCACGCGTCTTAGCCGCGCGTTGGGGTTGGTGCATCGTGCGGCAAACAAAGGCGGCTATGCCTGCTTCGTGCTGCCTTTGGAAGGCACGGCGTCGGAAAGCGCGCTCATTGCCCTGCCTCCCGAAACCATCAACGCGCAAGAGCTCTTCGGGCGCTACGCCAAAAACCTGCAGGTATCCGTACTCAAGGACACTCCGTGGGAGGAAATCAGCACCGACCGCGTAACGACCCTGAAGACCCACGCGCGCAGCCTGCCTCCTGGAACCATGGCGGAATTTAGCTCCGACGCCCCCGCCTGGCTCGGTGAATCCGCAGTCCACGAGGCCTTGGGAAAGCGCCGCGCCGCGATCGTCGGAAAGCTTAAGCACCATGACGCCGCACACAATACGGAGCTGCTACGCACCTTGCGCACCTACTTGCTTGCCGACGCCCAGCTAGCCGCCGCTGCCAGCGAGCTTAATGTGCACCGCCACACCGTGCGCGCCCGTATCGAAAAAGTCCAAGCCCTGTGCGGCATCGATCTTGCCAACCCCGTGATTCGGGCGGAGACACTGCTACTTTGCCTTGGTTCTTGAGTATTTTTTCGTTCATCTTTAGTTAGCCAAGTTTTCACCCCACCGGTAGCGGGTTTTAACCTGCGCGGCTTAGCTTCTCCAAAGTGGTTATTAAACAATCGGAGCATAGTCCCGATACAGCTGCTTTACGCAAGAAAGCAGAGGGTAAAAAGCGCCAAGAGTGGTGGCTCGCGCTAGTACTCTTAGCCCCCAACCTCATTTTGTTGGGAATCTTTACCTATCGCCCACTCATCGACAATATCCGGCTTTCCTTTTTTAACTGGAATATCTCGAGCCCAACGTCGACATTCGTAGGTTTTCAGAACTACGTTGAGTGGTTCACGCGCGATGATACCAAGACCATCATCGCGAATACCCTCATCTTTACTTTCTTTGCCGTAATCGGCTCCCTGGTATTGGGGCTCGCGCTAGCTCTCTTGCTCAATCAAAACTTGAAGGGCCGCAATTTCACCCGATCGGTGGTCTTCGCACCTTTCGCGATTTCCGGAGCTGCCATCGGCATTGCTTTCCAGTTCATCTTCGATCCCAACTTCGGGCTTATTCAAGAGATGCTCAGTTGGGTAGGCGTTGAAAGTCCTAACTTCTATGCAATACCCGGTTGGGCGCTGTTCATGGTGACTTTCACTTTCGTGTGGAAGAACCTGGGCTATACCTTTGTCATTTATTTGGCTGCTCTACAAGGCCTTTCCAAGGACTTGGACGAGGCCGCGGCTATCGACGGCGCGTCCACCTGGACGCGTTTCCGCCGCGTGACGCTGCCACAGCTTCGCCCCACTACTTTCTTTCTTTCGATCACGGTGACGCTGAACTCTGTACAGGTCTTCGACATCATCAACGTAATGACCCGTGGCGGCCCACAGGGTAACGGCACTACCACTCTTGTGTTCCAGATTTATCAAGAGACCTTCGTGAACTTCCGCGCTGGCTACGGCGCTACCGCCGCCACAATCATGTTCTTGATCTTGCTGACCATCACCTTGATCCAGGTACGCATCATGGACAAGCAAAACCACTAATGGGAGCGAAGCCTTAATGGATAACACCCTTAAAAAAGTTTTTGGATACATCGGCATCGTCGCCGTCCTCCTGCTGGTTGGCCTACCGCTGTTTTGGATTTTGATGACCTCCTTCAAAGCCAAAGGCGACATCTACACGGATCCAGTAAATTGGCTTCCCCCCAGCTGGGAAACCGCGAACTACAAAGACGCAACCACCCGCGTTCCTTTCTGGACGTACCTGCGCAACTCGGTGCTCATCACAGCTGTGCTGTCTGTGCTGAAGATCGTGCTTGGCGTGATTTCTGCATATGCGCTGGCAATCCTGCGTTTTCCGGGTCGCAACATCGTCTTCCTAGTAGTCATTTCAGCGCTGATGGTACCTTCCGAAATCACCGTCATTTCCAATTACGCACTGGTCAACGCGCTGGGCTGGCGAAATACCTTCGCAGGCATCATCGTGCCTTTGGCTGGCGTCGCATTCGGCACCTTCCTGATGCGCAATCACTTCTTATCGCTGCCCTTTGAACTGGTTGAGGCCGCAAGAATGGACGGCGCTGGACCTATTCGCCTGCTGACAAAGGTCTTGCTTCCGATCTCTTGGCCAACGTTGACAGCCTTCGCAGTGATCACCATCGTCAACGAATGGAACCAATACCTGTGGCCATTCTTGATGTCCGATACTGCCGACGTCGCGCCGCTACAGGTGGGACTAACCATGCTGCAAAACAACGACGGCGTCACCAACTGGGGTCCAGTTATGGCCGCCACCATCCTCACCATCATTCCGATTCTCATCATCTTCCTGGCCCTTCAGAAATACATGATCAAGGGCCTTACCACTGGTGCCGTCAAGGGATAGCCGCAGATGGTTACCTCAACCACGCTCGCCGTTTAATCTTTCTATTTCTACAAGGAGTTAATTCATGGACCGCCGTTCATTCCTCTCTGTTCTTGCACTGAGCACCGCCTCGGTTTCTCTTTCTGCCTGCGCAGGCACTTCCTCCACTGACTCACAGGCTAAGAAGAATTCCTCTGGTTCCGGGGAAGTCACCGAACTGACCTGGTGGTCCAACCACCCGGGTTCCTCGAAGGACATCGAGACCGAGATCATCTCCCGCTTCGAAAAAGAAAACCCGGACATCAAAATCAACCTGATTGATGCCGGCAAGAACTACGAAGAAGCAGCCCAAAAGTTTAACGCGGCACTGACCGGCAGCGACCTTCCCGACATCGTGGTTCTCTCCGATGTCTGGTGGTACAACTTCGCTATCAACGGTCAGATCGCGAACGTCGACGAGCTCGCCAAGGAAGCAAACGTCGACCTTTCCTCCTACGTGCAGCCACTGTATGAGGACTACGCCTACGACGGCGGCCACTTTGCACTGCCATTTGCCCGCTCTACTCCGCTCTTCTACTACAACAAGGACGCATGGAAGAAGGCGGGTCTACCTGACCGCGGACCAAAGTCTTGGGACGAGATGGATAAGTGGGCTACAAAGCTCGCGGATGCAAACCCCGATATGCAAGCCTTTGGCTGGGGCGATGCTGTTGACTACCTGGGTTGGATCTTCCAGGGGCCGCTGTGGTCCAAGGGCGGCGCATACTCCGATGAATGGGAGCTCAAGTTCACTGATCCCAAGACCATCGAAGCCGTCGAGTGGCTGAAGAAGGTCACCGATGAAAAAGAAGGCTACTCCTACGTGGGCAACGATATGGCGATGGAATTTTCCACCGGCCGCGCCGCTGCCACGGTGCTGTCCACCGGTGATCTCAGCGGCATCACCGAAAACGCCAAGTTCGACTTGGGCACCGCGTTCCTGCCGAACCCAAACGGCGATGGTGCTTGCCCAACCGGCGGAGCTGGTCTGGCTATCCCAGCCGGCATCGACAAGAATCGCCAAATCGCAGCGATCAAGTTCATCGACTTTGTAACCAACGACCAAAACACTTCCTACTGGTCGCAGAACGTCGGTTACATGCCCGTGCGCAAGACTGCAATGGAACTGGATGAGCAAAAGAAGTTCATGGAAGAAAACCCGAACTTCAAGACTGCTATTGAACAGCTACCGGATACCCGTCCACAGGATTACGCACGTGTATTCCTCCCCGGCGCCGATCAGGAAATCGGCGGTGCCTTCGAGAAGATCGTGACCAACCGCGATGACGTCAAGAAGACCCTAACCGATCTGGAAAAGACACTGCAGTCTATCTACGACAACCAGGTCAAGCCGGTCATCAAGAAGTAATTCATCTCGCCGCCCCGTCTTCGTACCTGAACTGAGAGGAAACCATGGCAACTGTCACTTTTGATGGTGTCTCGCGGATTTATTCCAAGGACGCCGAACGCCCCGCTGTCGATTCGCTCAACCTCGACATCGCCGACGGCGAGTTCCTTGTGCTCGTCGGACCGTCTGGTTGCGGAAAATCAACGAGTCTTCGCATGCTCGCTGGACTGGAGCCAACCGATTCCGGCTCCATCCGCATCGACGGCAAGGACGTCACGGGCGTTAGCCCATCCGATCGTGATGTTGCCATGGTCTTCCAGAACTACGCCCTCTACCCCAACATGACCGTTGCCCAGAACATGAGCTTCGCCTTGGAAAACCGGAAGATGAACAAAGCCCTCATCAAGGAGCGCGTTCAGGAAGCGGCGAAGATCCTGCAGATGGAAGACCTACTCGACCGCAAACCTGCAAACTTGTCGGGCGGCCAACGCCAACGCGTAGCGATGGGGCGCGCTATTGTGCGCGAACCGGCGGTGTTCTGCATGGACGAACCACTGTCTAACCTCGATGCCAAGCTGCGCGTATCTACCCGTGCGCAGATTTCCGAATTACAGCGACGCCTCGGTACCACGACGGTTTATGTCACCCATGACCAGACAGAGGCTATGACCATGGGCGACCGCGTGGCGGTACTAAATGCGGGTGTTCTGCAACAAGTAGCACCAACTCGGGAAATTTATGACCGTCCCGCTAATACCTTCGTCGCGGGATTCATCGGATCGCCTGCAATGAACCTCTATGACATCAACGCTTCCGTTCTGCGCCGCTGGGGTTTCGAGCAAGCGCCAGAAGGTCCACTTACGGTGGGCATTCGCCCTGAAGATTGGAAGCAGAGTTCTGAAGGCGAAGGCGGCGTAAAGTTTGTCATTCACCATGTTGAGGAACTTGGCCACGAGTCTTACCTCTACGGCGATCTCACTGGCGAGGACGGCACGGTGTTTAGCTCCACTACTCGTCTGGGTGGCAATACCGGTGTGCTCGTGGAACCGCGCAGCCATCAAAGCATCGGCGAAACCATCTGGCTGAAGCCAAATACCTCGAACGTGCATATCTTCGACCGCGAAAGCGGCAACCGCATCAACTAATGGGCAAGGACTAGAGGCAAACGGCAAGCTTCCATAAACCGCCAGTGATTGCACAGGCAGTCCCAGCGACCTAACAGCCACACATCATTGCTGTGCCAGCTGCATGCCTCATACTTTTGTTGTGCGTTTGAGAGAGCGCATGAGAGAGATAGAGAGAACCCCTCAGCTTCCGGAGGGCAGCCTTGGCTGATAATCGGAGGCGTTTAGAGAGAGACAGCGATAGCGCCCAGAGCCTTTTCGAAGACCTGGGCGCTTTCGTTGTGCAAAATCTAGCGATATACAAACCTACTATCTTTTGCACAGCGTTCTTGCGCCGGTTTCTGGGTTTTGAGGGCTCATAATTTGCGCGTGTGTTTGAGAGAACGCGCAAAGAGAGATAGAGAACAGTGCGGTACCAGCTTCCTCGAGGCAAGGCTTTCGAGATGACTAAGGAATTGCTCCGTCCTCTTGCCGTAACTGCAATCGTCGCTCTGTCCTTAAACAGCACGGTCGTGCCTACTGCCCAAGGGTTTAGCTCCGGGTCATCGTTTGGGGGTTCCTACCTCGGTGGCTTTGGAAAGAGCGAGTGGGTCAGCCCAGTGGGAATGATCGCCCGCGTAGAAAACGGCGAAATCGTGATGGACCGTCCGCTCAACGAGGGCGATGACGTCGAACAACTCGTAAAATACGGGCACGCTGACAACCTCACGCTGCTGCCAAGCGACATCGGCAGCTGGGGCGAAAGCTACTTCCCGATTCTGGATCAGAAGGTTCTCGCTGGCAAGATTTCGCTGCGCTTTATCCGGGGCTGCTGGGGTCTTAGAGTATGTTCAACGCGCAGACCGCCTCAATTGAGGTTCGCGTATCCCGCGAAATTACTGCCGATTGGAATGCTATAAAACCGGCAACCGTTGTAATCGCGGGCCGTGGCGGCTGGCAAGCGCGCAGGTAACGCCGCTGGACAAGTAACTCGAGCCAGGTGTTTTAGGTCAGCGCACCCTCAACCAGGCGCGCTGCCACGTGGGTAAATACATCAAGACCTGCAACGCAGTCTTCATCCTTGGTGTATTCCGCCTCATTGTGGGAGACGCCGTCAACGCTTGGGATAAAGAGCATGACGGTCGGTACGTGCTCCTTCATATTCGTCGAGTCGTGCCCAGCCACGGTGAAGATCTCCTGGTGAGAATAGCCCAGCTCTTCAACCACTTCACGCGCAAGTTCCACACCGGCCTCTGGATACGGGTTGAGCGCCCACTCATGGGTAGTGTTCAGCTCAACACGGGTACGGGACTCTTCTTCCGCTGCCGCAATAATCTCCCGAACGCGCTTCTGCGCGGTCTCCAGCGTCTCGCTATTCGGCGAGCGTAGGTCGATATTGAAGCGCACCTCACGGGCAATGGTCACCGGCGAGTTTGGCTCCAAGGTCAGCTGGGACACAGATGCCTGAAGCTCAAACTCTGGAAACTCTCGCGTTAAACGCTGTACTTCGGCAATGATGAGAGAAGCGCCAAACAGCGCATCACGACGATCCACCATCATGGTGGAACCGGTATGTCCCTGCTCACCGTGCACTACCGCCTGGAACTTCTTCGCGCCCCAGGTCGCGGTCACCAGGCCGATGGTGTTGCCAGCAGCCTCCAAACCCTTGCCCTGTTCAACATGGATTTCGCCATAGGAAACCACCTTCGGGGCCTGCTCGACCGGGGTCCATTTCGCTTCCTCAAAAGCCTCTGCCACGGTGGTTCCTGCAAGGTCCGTCGATTCCAGCGCCTTTTCCAACGGCATAACTCCGGTGAACACGGAGCTGCCCATCATGGACGGAGAAAAACGCGAGCCTTCCTCGTTGAACCAGTTGATTACGGCCAGGTTATAACGCGGCGAAATCTTCCCCTCTTCCGCATGGCGGGCCACCCGGTTTGCCGCATGCGCTGCCGCCAGCACGCCGTATGCACCGTCATAGCGCCCGGCCAAAGGCTGTGAATCGAGGTGCGAACCCAGGCCTACAAAAGGCGCGTCCGGAACGAACTCGAAGAGACCGTACTGATTGCCAATCTCGTCGTAGTGCACGCGCGCACCCATCGACTCCAGCACCTGCGCAAACCACGCACGATTAACGCGGTCGCCTTCGCTCGCAGCCTGCCTTTCGACGCCACCTCCCGCAGTCGCGCCGTTCGCCGACATCTCACGAAAGTCCGCCAGGTACTGTTCATCAGTTGTTGCTCGCATTATGTATTCCTTTCCGAGTTAATTCGCAATGTGTATTAGATTTTTTGGGTTTTAGAAGCTTCCGTAGCGAAGTTCGCCACCGACCACAGTCGCCAGAATTTCTATCTCAGATAGCGCTTCCACTTGTGTTTCCAGTGGGTTCGAGCCCAACAGAACGAAATCCGCGAGCTGCCCGGGCTTTATTTGTCCCTTTCGGCCTGCCCAGCCTGTAGCTGCCGCTGAACCCGCGGTATACGCGTAAAGAGCTTCAGATACGGTGATCTTGTCTGCAGGCCCATATTCATTGCCCGCAGCAGTAGTTCTTTGCGCGAAAGCTTGCATGACTTCGAGTGGGATACCACGCGTCACCGGTTGATCTGAACTACCAGGCAGAGTCATTCCGGCATCAAGGAGACGCTTAGCTGGATAAGACAGCTCTACACGCTTGGCACCGAGTTTCTGCGCCATTGCATCACCGAATTCTTTAATGAAATACGGCTGTGGGACCAGAACTACAGGCAGCTTCGCCAAGCGATCAATCTGTTCTGCTCTAACAACGCCTCCATGTTCGATTCGGTGCGGAATCTTGGGTGCGCCGTGCACACGAATGGCTTCTTCGAGCGTTTCAATCGCGAAGTCAACCGCAGCATCACCGATTGCGTGTAAAGCGAGTGACCATCCGGCGCCCGCTGCCATTAAGGCATTACGCTTGATTAGCTCCGGGTCGCCTTGAAAATAGCCTGAATGCTGGCAGCACTCATAATTCTCCGTCATCGCAGCCGTAGTCCCAAGCAGGGAGCCGTCCGTAAAAATCTTGGTGGGGCCAATTTGCAACCATTCGTTACCGAGCCCGCTTCGGATGCCGGCGTCGATACCCCAACCTATGCCATCAGTTTGATGCCCATCGAGTTCGTGGAGAACATCCATGGTCACCATTACCTGCGTACGGACTTGTAAATCAGCAGCTTGGTAAGCCGCAATCTCGCGAGGGCTATGTCCAATCCATCCGCCCGCTACACCAGCATCAGTAACTGACGTAATTCCTCGTTCGAGGTAAACTTGGTGCGCTCGTTCCAATGCACTTGAAATCTCAGTTTGAGATTCAGGCAAAAGCACCTGCTGAATCGGGCGCATCGCATTTTCGTCCAGCAAACCAGTACATCGACCAGCTGAATCGCGAACGAATTCTCCGCCTTCTACTGTCGGCGGCGCCGCAGGATCAATTCCCGCTAATTCGAGTGCACGAGTATTAACGGTATAAGCATGGCCAGAGTTGTGTTTGATAAGAAGCGGACGTCCAGCGGCCGCGCGATCCAACTCGCTAAGTTCAAGGGTCTGTCCACCCAAGCTAGATGCGACGAAGCCCGAAGCAATAATCCATTCGCCAGAAGGCTCAGCGGAGGCAACTGCATCATATACATCTTGCGCGCTAACAACCTTGGACAAATCAACTTCCATGAGCGTTTGCCCGAACCACACGGAGTGCGAATGCACATCGTTAAACCCTGGGGTAAGGACTTTTCCTTGTGCATCCCAACGTTCACCCGGAAGAGCTAACGCAGCATCATCAAGGGCAAGTATCTTCCCATTCGCGAAGGCAATCGCATGCGCTTCAGGGTAAGACGGATCCTGAGTCAGTACATGAGCATCGTAGATGATAGTGATTTGATTCTGATTCATTCACTCCTCCTTACTTATGCTGCAAGTCACACTAAGCGAAGAAGGGCAGCTGCACAGTCATTTCCCACAAATTGAGTCATTTTCCCACCCTTTAGCCAGTAGTGTTGTGCATATGCACGATGGCGATTGGGAAAGAATCCTCAAAGAAGTTCAGTCAGACATCCCAGGATTGGTCGATGACTTCATTACTGATTTCAGCAGTCTTGGCAGCTATGGCAACTCCCCTGTCAGTGAGAAAGAACTTCGCCGCACTGCTTTTGAGGTGCTCACCATGCTGATGGAGGCCATCGCAGGCACACTGGACGACACGACTTTTCGCCAGCATGCAGACGCCTTAGGACGCAGACGCGCGCAGCAAGGCGTCCCCATCAGCACGCTCATAGATGCAGTTCAACTGGATTTTCTGGTGATTTGGAACCGCATCCGTCAAGCCGCCGGAGGAAACCAAGAAGTACTTATCTCTCACGTGGACCAACTGCACAATGCGGTCGCAAAATACAATTTCTTCGTTCGCGATGGCTTCCGGAGAGAAAATGCCCGTATTGCGCAAGATTTACGCCTAGCCAACGCCCGCCATCTCGACAAATTATTCTCCTCCGCCTCCATTGACACCATCACAATCAAGGAAATAGCCCAAGCAATAGGCTGCGACGCACATAGCAATTTCAAAGTCGTCGTTTTCCACGCAAACAGCGCCTTGAAAGCTCGAGACGCACTCGAACTTGCAACAGCGGAAGGAAAGATCTTCGGCTATCCGCACAATGGTTTATTCACCGCTTTCTGGCCCATAAGCGCCGAGAATCAGCCGAACATTCCAGCATTACCCAGCGCTGTTTTCAGTAAGGTCGAAGGGCTTGCAAATGTCCGCGATGCAGTACTAGCTAGCCCCAAACTCTTTGAGGCTTCACGCACGCCCACACAGCCGACCCCAGCCCATGAACTATCTTGGGCAATTGCAGGAAGCGCACTCGCATCTTTTCCCGGTTCGAAGCAAAACGAGCTAAGCGCCGATATTACGAAGTTACGCAATTCCAACTCCCCGGCCCTAGAAACTGTAGAAGCTTATCTTCGCACCGGCTCAATCAAACAAACAGCAGCCATCAGCTACTGCCACCGCAACACTGTCATCAATCGGCTCAGCCAATTCGCAGATGCAACAGGCTACGACGTCACGCGTCCTTACGACGCTGCCGCAGTCATTCTCGCGCTCAACTATAAACCGGTAACCACTTTCTAATCCTCTTCCCCCGCCTCTCGATCCACACGGCAAACACGCCCTTCAAGCCATGGGCTGTGCAATTGCACAGCCCATGTTCAATCCGCAGGAAAAAATCCCAACTTTTATATTTTTCATCCCGCTACAATTTCTCCACCGTTATTGTGTTATCCACACCACACCTTAACGACAGGAGGGAATATCTTGACTGGCCCGACCGCTCCCCTAGACACTCAGTCTTCAACCCCCGAGCAAGTCGAAGTCAACTCCAAAGACGTATTCAAAATTGCTAGCTCAGCATTCATTGGTACCGCGCTTGAGTGGTATGACTTCTTCCTGTTCGGCACCGCCTCAGCATTGGTCTTCAATGACCTCTTCTTCTCCGACGCCAGCGAAACCACAGCAACTCTCGCGTCTTTCGCGACGCTAGGCGTTGGCTTCCTTGCTCGACCTTTTGGCGCAGTTTTATTCGGCCAGATCGGCGACAGGATGGGACGTCGCCCAGCACTTCTCATCTCGATTGTCGCTATCGGCGTAGCAACGGGCTTAATCGGCCTATTACCTAATTACAATTCAATCGGCATTTGGGCTCCGATTGCGCTAACCGTTCTACGTCTTGTACAGGGAATTGCAGTTGGTGGCGAGTGGGGCGGCGCCACCACGATGGCAATTGAACACGCACCTGCAGAAAAGCGAGGGCGCTACGCCGCATTCGTCCAAATTGGCTCGCCCGCTGGCACGCTCCTTTCTTCTGGCGTCTTCTCCCTCATCCTCATGCTGCCTGATGACGCAGTTTCAAGCTGGGGTTGGCGCATTCCTTTCTTGATCGCGTTCCCATTCCTCGCAATTGCGCTTTATATCCGCACAAAAGTAGAGGAATCTCCGGTCTATCAAGCCTTGGAGAAGGAAGCAGAAGAAGATGAAGCGAAACACAAAGGATCCCTCAAAGAACTATTTACCGAGCACTTCGGGCAAATAGTTCTTGCCGCTGCAGCAGCCCTGCTCGGAATCGGCGGGTTCTTCGTATTGACCACCTACACCATCAGTTACGCCACAATCACCTTGAACTTCGAGCGCCAAACGGTAGTCAATGCGACGCTCGCTGCCGCTGTTTGCCAGATCTTCATCAACCTTTACTTTGGCCGGCTCGGCGAGAAGATCGGGCCAGGCAAAGTAATGGGCTGGGGAGGTATTGCAACTGCTGTCATGGCCTATCCCATCTGGGCAATGATCGACTCTGGAAACGCAGCCTTGTTAACTGTGGCTGTCTGTCTCGGCCTCTCGTTAGTAACGAGCACCTACTCTGTCTCCGGCGTTCTTTTGTCCGAAATCTTCCCAGCGAACGTCCGCTATTCCGGCGTCGCTATCGCTGCAAACATCGCTGGAGCAATTTCCGGACTCCTGCCGTTTATCGCGACTGCAATGAACGCTTCAAACGAGACGCCAAGCTCGATTCCTGGAGTTATCATCCTCGTGGCAATCTCCCTGATTACAGCGTTGGGCTCATTCTGGGCTGAGCGTCACCGTCGTACCGATGACGTGGTCGTTAAAGACTAATATCGAGCTCCGTGAGCTCTGAACTAACTTCTTCCACCCTCGGCACCCGCGCCCGGCGCGTGGTGGCGGGGGTTGCAGCATTGAACCTGTTTGGCTTTTTCGTTGAAGTGGCCATGGCCTGGCACATCGGGTCAGCTTCGCTGCTGGCCGACGCCGCGGATTTCCTCGAAGACTTCCTCATCAACACACTCGTCTTGGCGGCGCTTGGATGGTCGGTAGCGGGGCGTCGGAAAGCAAGTTACGGGCTTGCGGGACTTATCCTCATTCCGGCAATCGCGGCCTTTGCCACTGCAATCTGGAAGATGATTAGCGGCACTCCGCCAGAAGCCTTCCTGCTTTCCGGTACCGCGGTATTTGCTATGCTCATCAACCTACTTTGCGCGGTATTGCTACTTAGCCTGCGCAAGCATGGAAGCGCGCTGACCAAGGGCGCCTGGCTGGCGGCCCGTAACGACGTAGCGGCCAATCTTCTTATCCTGCTGGCTGGCGTTATCACCATCTGGTGGTTTAGCCCGTGGCCGGACATCGCTGTCGGCATTGTAGTAGGCGCTATCAACTTGAGCGCTGCGAAGGAAGTTCTAGAAGCCGCCCAGGCAGAAGACCCAGAACTAGAGCTAGAGGAATAATCCCCATTTTCAGAGGGCACTTGGGACTTTTACCGCATACTCCTTATCAGAATCGCTGACCTCGATAAGGAAGGAACCTAGATCTCTCATGCAGTCCCAGACCACGCAGATGCCAGCTCTAATGCCTGAACGCATCGCACAGGAACGCTCCCGGATTCAGTCCAACAAGAAGGCAATGGCGCGCGTCGCCAAGCTCGAGCGTGAAGCCTTGTCTAAGGCACGCAAGCAGGAACGCGACTTCGATACCGTGTTCCTAGGCATCCTGTCTGGGGCCCTGCTGGTCTACATGGCGCTGATGGCTGCCGCTTTGGTTTAGGTGAGAATGCCGTGGTGACCACGATGGACATTCCCAACCGATACCGCAGCAACGCCTTCGCGGAAAAAGCCCGCGAATCGGCACGCATGGCAAAGGCTTTGGAGACCGCCAAGCGGGAGGAGCAAGAGGCCGGACGCGGCACCACCTATCTGTTGGCCGTGCTGTGCGCATTGGTAGGTATCAGCATCTTCATCAAGTTTTGGCCGTGGGTTTTGGTTTTCTGCGCCGTCGTCATCGCGACGATTATCGTCGTTGCGCTTCTCCCCGCCTCCTACGACGAGTCCCACCCCCAGACGGGTGCAACACGAGATTCCTGAATCTTTTGCGAATTATGCAAATCTTATTCACTACCAGCAGCATGAATGATATGTATGATTCAAATTACTATTCATTTCATTATGTGACCCATAACTCATAAGGGTTTAGTTACTGTTGCCTCCAGCACCAAATACTTGAAAAAGGAAGGCACAGATTTACATGATGGATTCTGTTGAAACCTCCGGTAACAAAGACGGACAGCAACTCGGCGCTTGGTCAGAGGTAGGCAAACTCCGCCAGGTAATGGTCTGCCGCCCCGGCTTGGCACACGAGAGGCTCACTCCAAACAACTGCAAGGAGCTGCTTTTCGACGACGTCCTGTGGGTCGAGGAAGCGCAACGCCACCACGATGAGTTCGTCGCCCGCATGGAAGAGCGCGGCGTCGAGGTGTTGCACATGCGCATCCTGCTAGAAGAAACGCTGGCGACCAAGGAAGGCCGCGAGTTCATCCTCGGCAACAAGCTACTGGATAAGAACGTCGGCGTGGGCGTGGGCAGCGAATTGCGCGAGTGGTTTAGCGGGCTGGACAACAAGACTCTGGCCGAACTTCTCATCGGCGGAGTGCCTTTCAACGAAATCCCCAAAGGCCTCGGCCACGGCGTCATTGACACCATGCGCAACGTGTACGCTCCCGATGAGTTCGCGCTGCGTCCTCTGCCCAATAGCCAGTTCTCCCGCGATAACTCCGCCTGGATTTACGGCGGTGTCTCGCTGAATCCGATGCGCCTTCCTGCCCGCCACCAGGAGACGATGCTCACGCGTGCTATCTACCGCTACCATCCGCGCTTTGCCAACGCATCCTTTGAGTTCTGGTACGGCGACACGGACGAGGACCCAGGCCTTGCCGCCCTCGAAGGCGGCGACATCATGCCGGTGGGCAATGGTGCAGTCCTAGTGGGCATGGGCGAGCGCACTACTTGGCAGGGTGTGAGCCGCTTGGCCAGCAACCTGTTCAAGGCGGGTGCAGCAGAAAAGGTCATCATCGCAGCCATGGCCCCAGATCGCGCCTCGATGCACCTGGATACCGTGTTCACCTTCCTCGACGCCGACAAGGCCACCGCCTATCCGCGCGTGGTGGATACCATCCGTCCGCTTATCCTGCGCCCTGCAGATGATCAGAAGAAGCTGGAACTCGAAAGCCCAGACAAGCACTTCGTCACGGTGGTCGAGGAAGCGCTCGGCCTGGATAAGCTCCACGTCGTAGAAACTGGCGGCAATTCCTATGCCGCGGCGCGTGAGCAGTGGGATGACGCCAACAACGTGGTTGCCTTGGAGCCCGGAGTGGTCGTGGCTTACGATCGCAACAAACACACCAATGCCAAGCTTCGCGACGCCGGCGTCGAAGTCATCGAGATCGGCTCCGCCGAACTGGGCCGTGGTCGCGGTGGCGGACACTGCATGACCTGCCCTATCGTGCGCGATGCAGTGGACTACTAAGGGGAGAACTAGCCGATGACAACTTTTGACACTGCCGCGCCCGCCGCGGACGAGACCGCATCTACTGCCTCCCCAGTAGGTCGCGAGGGAAAGAAGACCGAAGGTACTGCGCTGGGCTGGGTGCTCGCGCTCTTCGGCACCGCGATGGGCGCAGGTATCCTCTTCCTTCCGCTACAGGCGGGCACCTTTGGCTTCTGGCCGCTGGCCTTTGCTACGGCCATCATCTTCCCAGTGGTCTATTTCTCCCACCGCACCTACGCGCGCATCGTCTCGGGCGCTCCGGTCAAAGACCACGGGCTTGACGTCCTCGAGCTGGTACGCAAGTACTTGGGCCGGCATACCGGCCTCTTCGTGGCATTGATGTACTCGCTGGCGAACATCCCCACGGTGTTCATCTACGCCATCTCGTTGACCAACGCCATCGACAGCTTCATTGTCAATCAGCTCCACGGACCATCCATTAACCGCTGGGTTCTTTCGGTCCTGTGCGTGGGCATCCTGACCGGCATCTTCGCCATCGGCCGCAAGCCCATGCTGTGGCTGGCGCAGGCACTGGTCTATCCGCTCATCATCTCTTTGGCTGCTACCTCGATTTATCTGATCCCGCAGTGGGACCTGCGTTCCTTCATGGAAGTGGAATATCAAGATGGCAGCTGGCCTTATATTCTGCTGGGCTCGGTGCTGATTCTGCCGGTTCTTGCCTTTTCTTTCTCGCACATGGCCGGCCTTTCCCAATTCTCCGTGGATATGCAGCCAACCTACGGCGAGAAGACGGAAAAGCGCGTTACCCGCATCGAGCTCTACACCGCCGCTCTGCTGGTCATCTTCACGATGTTCTTTGTCTGGTCCTGCGTGTTGGCCTTGGGCGCCGATGGCATGAAGGAAGCAACGGAGCAGAACCTGCCCGTGCTGTCCTACTTCGCCAACGTCACCGGCGTACCGCTGCTTGCCTGGCTGGCCCCGATGGTCGTTATCTTCGCGATTATTACCTCTTACTTCGGCACCATGCTCGGCGCTGAGGAGGGCACCTCTTACATGGTGCGCCTCATCGCGCCACGCACTGCGAACCGTCTGAACCGCCGCGGATTGCTCACCATCGTCTACACGTTCATCTTTGTCACCGGCACGCTGGTCTCGGTGTTCAATCCGCCAATTCTCAACCTCATCTACTTGGTGGGTGGCGTCTTCGATGCGGTGCTTATCTTCCTGCTTCCGGTCTACATGTTCCACCGGGTCAAGGAGTACAAGGCCTACCGCCATGACCCGTGGAACTACTTTGTGTTCTTCTTTGGTTCGGTGATTCTGGCAGTCACCATCTGGGACCTGTTCTAGTCCGCTTTCTGAATCGGACGGTTTGGGTTGGTCTGGGTTTCCAGGACGTCGTCAAGCAAGCCAAAGAAGCTTTCGCGGTCCGCCTTTTCGATGACCGTCGCGTTAGCTTCCAAGCCAAAGGTCTCCCACGCCATTGCCGCATAGCCTCGCGTAATCCCGTTGCCCGTGACCACGTCTACCTTGTAGCGCCCGGATTCTTGGATGAGTTCTGGGTGCAACAGCGTTGCTAGCGTCATCGAATCCGGGTGGGTGGAACCGCCAATACCGGCGGCTTCATCGAAGTCCAAGGTGGTATCGCACATGGCCTTGAAAAACTTGGCAATCGGGGTACCCACCGCGACCTTTTGGTCATACTCTGCACGCGGCATGGTGGCGTCATTGAAGGTCACTGGATCCCATGGCATCACGACGATGTCCGCGAAGCCGGCGCTGAAGACAATCTGCGCCGCTTCCGGGTCGACGTAAAAGTTAAACTCCGCGGCCGGCGTAATGTTTCCACGGCCATTGTTGGAACCGCCCATGATGTAGAGCGACTTCACGTTCTTCACAAAGTTGCGGTCTTTGACCACTGCCGTTGCGATATTCGTCAGCGGCCCGATTGCCACCACGGACACCTCGCCTGGGTTCTCCGCGGTGATACGCAACAGGGCGTCGACAGCATGCTCTTTTTCTACCTCGCAGCCCGAGTAGTCCATGCTGAGGCCTCCCGAACCGTCACCGTGCACGTCTTCTGCCGAGGCCCACTCCTGCAGCATCGGCTGCGAGCAACCGGCATAGATAGGCACCTCGCCCAGCTTGCCCGCCGCATTCAAGGTCATGTGCGCATTCTTAATCTGCTGCTCAAAGCCCACGTTGCCAGCCACCATCGTGATGGCACGGAAATCCGCGCGCTTGTCCAACAATCCAACCAAGATTGCTACGCAATCGTCTTGGGCGGTATCGGTATCGAGAATGAAAGGAACAGTAGACATTATCTTCCTTAAGCAGTGTGGACATCGGCTAGTTAGGCCTCCAATTTATCCTGTGCACGGGCGCGCAAAAAAGCGCGCAAGGAGAACCTTGCGCGCTTTGGAGGTTAGCCCCGAGAAGGCGGAACCGGAGCACCCTTCGGAGGAAGCACCTTGGGGTACTTCTTCGAAGCTGCGGTCTGGCCAGCGGCAAGCGGCTTAACGCCAGACTCCTCAGCCTTTGGGGTGGCAGCGCCCGGCTGCTCACGCCACGGAGTGGGGTCCCAGTTGGTGGCCACAAGCTTGCGCTGAGAGAACCAGCCCAGGGCCAAGACGACCAAGCCAAGTACAGCGATGAGCACGAGGCCCAACGCTCCACCGGCCTTGGAGGACCAACCCAAAAGCAGGCCGAACCAGCCAAAGTCGGCGTCGCCAAAGGTGGTGTTGGCATCGCCGAAGGAGCCGAGCACGCCCAAGAGGAAGGCCGGTAGGAAAGTGATGATGAGGCCGTTAACAAACGCACCGAAGATGGCGCCGCGGCGTCCGCCGGTTGCGTTGGCGTAGACGCCCGCTGCACCACCTGTGAAGAAGTGCGGCACGAGGCCTGGCAGGATCAGCGCCACGCCGAATGTTGGGCCGAGCCATGCGGCCAGAACAGCGAGGCCGATGAGGCCGCCGATGAAGGAGAAGATGAAGCCCACCAGCACGGCGTTTTGTGCATACGGGAAGACGATAGGCGCGTCCAGAGCCGGGATGGCACCGGGGACGACCTTGGCAGCGATGCCCTGGAATGCAGGGACGAGCTCGCCCAGGATGGTGCGCACGCCGAAGAGGATCACGGCCACGGCCACGCCGAATTGGAGGCCTTGGGTAAAGGACTGCATAAGGTAGTTACCCACGTTGGTGGCACCGCCTTCGAATGCAGTGAAGGCCTCCTCGGTACCAGCGCGCACCATGAACATGACGGCGAGCACGATGTACATGAGCGCCATGGACAGTGCGGTAGCCACCATAGAGTCGCGCAGGAAGCGCAGGCCTTCGGGAAGCTTGAGCTCCTCCGTGGACTTGGACATCTTCTCGCCCTTGCCGCCAACTGCCTTGCCCACGGCACCGGCAGCGAGGTAGCCGGCGGTGCCGAAGTGACCAATTGCGATGGAGTCGTCGCCGGTGATGCGGCGCGTCCACGGGTGTGCGATGGCAGGCAGGGAGACCATCAAGATACCCAGCAACGCGGCGCCAAAGGCAACCACGATCCAGGAAGAGTATCCAGCAGGTGCAAGGACCATGGTCAGCAAGGTGGCCATGAACAGCACGTGGTGGCCGGTCAGGAACACATAGCTCATCGGGGTAAACCGGGCCAGGATCAAGGAGACCACGAAGCCCAGAATCATAATCCACGCCACTTGGGAACCGAACTGGTCCTGGGCAATGCCCACGATGGCCTCGTTGGTGGGCACCACGCCCTGCGCGCCGGTGGCGCCGGTGATCATGGCGCCGAGGGGTTCCAGCGAGGCGGTGACCAAGCCGGCACCCGCGCCCACGAGCAAGAAGCCGAGCGTTGCCTTGATAGCGCCGCCGAGGACCTGGCCCACGCCACGGCCCATCGCGGCGAGACCCACCGCGGTAATGATGCCGATTAGGAACGCCGGCACGGAGAGAATTTCATTGACCAAGAAGTTGGCAATGTTCAATAGGACATCCATGAGTGCTCCTTAGACGTCGTAAAGCTCGCGCAGAGCAGAATCGATTTCGGACATGTTCGTAAAGTCTTCGATGACGTGGACGGGCACTCCGACATCGCCGAGCGTTGCAGCGATCTCCCCGGAGGTCAGCAGGAAATCAGCTTCCTTCGCACGCCCCTTGGCCGAAATCGTGTCTGTTGCCTCGACGGTGAGGTACTTGCCCCAGCCCCATTCATCAAGGACCTGCTCCAGCGTGTTCTTCAGGAACAACGACGTGCCCAGGCCATTACCGCACACGGTGTAGATTTTGCCCTTTGAGGCCACCGAATCAGCCGCGGTCTGGTGCTCGGCGCCATCGCGCGCGTCACTGTGATCAGCTGCAAGAGACGCGCTTGCCGACGCCGCTCCTGCCCCACCGTTCGCAACATCCACAAGCGCCTGGCGCAGCTCAGCTTCGCTTTCTACAGAATCCAGACGCGCACGCACGTCCTTCTTCCCCAGCAGCCCGGCCAGCTCCTTCATAGCCTTCAGATGCTCGGACGAATCCTTCGCTGCAAGTGCTACGACAAGAGTCACGGGGTCATTGGCCTTGGAGCCAAACTCCACTGGAGTGTCCAAGCGCACCCACGACAACGCCGTTTCGCGCACTGCTTCCGACGGCCGCGCATGAGCAAAGGCAAAGCCCGGTGCGACCACAATGTATGGACCATTTACTTCCACCGACTGCACCATCGCCTCGGTGTATGCCGGGCTCGTCTTGCCCGCCGCAACGAGCAAACCGCCCGCCAACTCAATAGCCTCACGCCAGTCACTCGCGCGGCCGTGCAGGTCAACTGCACCTTCTGCGAGTAACGCATTCAGCATGGACATACGTGTCCTCCTACCTTAACTCTTTGCCGGCCACGAAAGATATGACCAGCCCTAGCTAAAGTAATTACCAGGTATGCAAACGTTTACCTAGTCGTTGACGAAGATTTAGGCACATGCCACTCAACACTCGTTGCTGCCTTTATCACGCAACCAAGAATGGAAGCCGCATTCGCAACTGCACACCTTCAGGCAGAGCAGGCCGAAAGTTTTTACGCCGTGGCTTTCAAAAACGCTCCCAATCACATCATCGGCACACAACTCACTGATGCCTTCTGGCGCTTTAGCCGTATTAACCAAGCCGCGAATTTCGCGCCCACCGACTGATCAACCAACATTCACATCGCAGACCGTGCATCACACGATTACTGGCCTGAATTGGTTGCAGATCGCTCGCAAGGCGATGAGTGGCTGGCACATCAAATGTATTGGCATGCGATGCCGGCGACCTCCTCGATCCCGTGGATCCAGAGTGGGTTGTCGATGCTGTGGTCAACGACGACGGCCAGCTTGTCATCGACGGCATCAACATCTTCGAGACCCTCGATGAAGCCGCCGAGTCCTTGGGCGTAACCAACCTCAGCAGCGAAGATTTCTGGGCTCGTCACTCTACGAGCCCAAGCCACGTCAATCCCGGCGCGGTAAGTGCCGTAACGAGCGGGCGCCGCGACAAGAACTCGACGTAGCCCATGCTCTCGAGCTCGGCAATCCCTTTACGCGCGGTCTGCTTAGACACTCGGACAACGCCGGCTACCTCGTCCAAGCTCAGGCCAGCACGTGGACCAAAAAGCGCGACCTGTCCAAGCAAGAATGCGATTGACAATGCCAGCTCGCTTGCAGCTCCTTCGCTCTCTAGCGCACGCAGGCTCTGTTCCAGCCTATTCAGTCGGTCGCTTCTTTCCTCGAGGGAGGACAACAAACGGGCCTGGGCAGCATTGACCATCGCAGCCATATCCTCGACAAAGAAAGTCAGCTCACCATAGTTCATGGGGTCTTCTGCCGTAGTGAAGGCATCGTAGTAGCGCCTCTTCTGCCTAAAGATTTCCGCCGAGAGCGACAACGCTGTCGGGGTAGAAAGTAGCCGTGATAGCCGAATGCTCAGGAGGAATCGCCCCATGCGTCCGTTGCCGTCGTAGAACGGATGGGTATGTTCAAACATGAAGTGCTCCACAAAGGCCGCGAAGAGCTGAACCCCGCGAGACTCATGAACAGAATCGAGCATCACCTCGAGGCGCGCCCGAATGGCGGACTCGCCCCGTGCGCCCGCATGAAGCTCACGCACTCCATCGTTTAGCGAAACATCACCAGTTCGGAAGAGCTCGCCATCGGGCACATCGGCTTTGTCTACTTCTTCGCCGACGAGGGAGTCGTACAGCGAGCGAATCTCAGACAGGTTTGAGGGAAAACCCAATGGTGGAAGGTCATCTCGCCCCAAAAATTCGCCGGGGAGGGCCAAGTATTGCCGCACCATTTCCCGGAATCGTCGCACTGGCGCGCCTTCCGACGCCTTTCCCATGCTGCGTTCAGCCTCAACCGCAGCGGCGACTTCTTTGCGGGTGGAGGAAATGTTCTCAATATCGTTGGTCGCCTTTATTTCATCGACCACCAGCTCGTGAAAATAGTGTTCCCTAGCCGTCACTGGAAGCTTCTGCCACAACGCAGCAATCTGAACCTCTTGGCGCCAGACGCGCTCCACCCTTTCTGCGAGACCACGGGTGTGAACGTAGAAAAGCCCGTGCTTGCCCACCTCATAGGGCCAGGTAAAAGCAGCAGGACTTGAACGCCGCACACGGAGCTGCTCAGCAACAAGCTCCCTGCCACCGCTCGTAGCACGATAAAACACCTTTTTCAGTGGTTCGTATTTTTCCACAGGCATTACACCGCCTAAACGTTAAAAATCGCGATTTTTGTAATTAATCTACCCCAAAAACTCGCCTAAAATGAAAAATTCGCCCTTTTTAATCTTAAGCAATGCACGGGACTGCGTTATTTCACCCCCCTTGCTCCATGAAATCCCCTAGAGCTCCTGAATAAGGTCAGCGATCTCGTCCTGGTGGCGATGACGGAAGACCGCCACCGTTCGCCGGCGCGGCGCCTGCGGGCTCAGTCCCAGTATCTCGTTAACTCGAGCTAGCGAATCTTCCGTCGATTCACCAGGCTGCATCAGCGTGCCGTCAAGTCCCACGAAGTCATAGAGGCGAGCCAACCCAGCCTCATGATGCTGGACAGCAGGTGCGATCGAGACATCAAAGGTCCTTTCTTTGCCCAGCTTGAGCCACACCCGCTGGCCCTCGCGGACACCGAGCTCGTCGAGGAACCGCTTTATCGTTGACAACGAGACTTGCTTAAGACGATTGACACGAACAAACTCCTCACCTAACCGGCTACTCAGCGCACAGCTCTCGCCCACTTTTACTCCGTAGTACGCAGCAATGGGCGCGGGCACAGCGAAGCCGCTGCCACGCAGGTGGTCCTTGTTAACTGTCAGCAAGAGGTTCCACTCGCCGTCACGGAGATAGGCATCGCGGGCATCTGCGATATCGCCCTCCATGACGTTTCCAGACTCATCCACTCGTGCAATAACCATGCCGTCGCGAGTCTCAAAATCTCCATTGGCCGCATATTGGCGGATCGAGAGTTCTGAAATTCGCAATCTCTCTGCCTGCGCTAGCAGCTCATTCAAAGCAATCGCAGGGACTTCCTGCGAGGAGCCTGCGGCATCGACAACCGTATGAGTTCGGGTGCTAGCGGCCAGGCGCGTAGAGATCCAGCTAGCAATACTCTTGAATTCCTCGTGTCCCCACTCCGTCAGCGCCCATTGATCGGCAGAGACTTTTGTCAGACGAGGGTCAATGGAGAATTGATTAGAAGCAGACCGTGGGCTGCCGCCCCCGAGGGTATCCATGATCGCCTCTGCAGTCATCGGCTCACCGTTTATAGCAAGCACGCTCACAGCACGGTCTTGGTAGCTGCCGACCTTTGTCAGCACGTAGTTGTCCAAGACTGCGACCTTAAGTTCATCGTTGGTCACGATGTACTGCTCCAGCCGTTCCGGCGTAACTTCTAAGCCCACGGCGAGTTCATCAATCCGAACAATACCGTGGTCGTCCGCCAGCGTTGTTAACCTCTCTGACAAGGCCTGAGTGAAGCCATTGAACACCAACCAGCCGTTAACAACTTCCCATTGCTTGCCAATGCCCGTGAAAATTTCACCGAACGTTGCGTCAAACCCTGCTGGCTTTCGTACGAGATCAGGTAGCTCCCTTCGGAGCTCATCCACAGGCAAGATTGGACGGGCACGCTTACCCACAGCCGCCACGACTTCTTTAAAGAGAGCACTATCCTTCTCAAAATCTTCCGCCAATTGTCGCTCCAACTGACGGATCCTCTCGCGCGTGAGACCAAACGCGGTGCCGATGGAATCCAACGTCGCCCCACCAAGCCACCGGCTGCAAACGATTCCGCGTTTGCGTTCATCACCGTCAATGGCTCGATCGAGCTCATCCACGGCGCGTTGGAACAAAGCCCGCACTGGGGATTGGTGCTCAAGGTGTGCAGTAATTATGGGGACCTCGGCTGCGACGGCACTTGGTAACGACGCAACCTCTACAACCGCGCCATTTAGCTGTGCCCACCCGATGTACAACGCGGCTTGGTCCAACGCACGGATTTCTTCGGACGTTCGACACAAAAATTCAGCAGCACGCCCCGCGGAGTCATCATCGCTAAAAGGATTGTTCCCCAAGGGGATGTCACCATAAGGGTTCTCCGCTGCGCCAATGCTATCGATCACCGCGGCATTTCCGCTGTCACTGGCTGCAAGAACCACGGCTTCCACCATGGCCACAAGCTTGTGTTCGCCTACTCCTGGAAGATCACGCAAGTCCTCCACGGTTGCCTCCAGCGGTTGCGGGAACCGCGCAAACCACTGTGTGTACCCGCTCTTGTAAGAACTTTGCACCTCGATCTCACTAAACGGCGTCAACTGGGGTGAGAGCTCCAAAAGCTTCCGTCTTGGGTGCTTGGCGCACCACTCCACCGCCAATGCCTTTGTGCCAGTGTGCGCACTTGTGCCAGAAACGCCAGTGCTCCACGGGAAGATCCCGTAGGTTTCTGTCAGCTCAAGTTCAGCAGGCTGTGCCGACAGGTCCTGCTCCACGAGTTGTCCGCCCCCAGACATATTGCCCAACAGACGAGCAAAAGCCGTCTCACCAATAATTGGGACGCCGTACTCCCTGGCCTTGCGCGCCTTTCCACTCATGGAGTCAGGGTTCGCAGCAACGAGTAGCACGGACTTCTTCGTCACGCCGCCGACACTTAGCCCTACTGCCATTGCGCGACGTTCCCATTCTTCTCGGGGAAGATCGAACTGCCCCGTAAACGTCACTCTGTCCCCAGCAGACAGGCTGATACCCAGTTCACTTTCCCCTCGCTGCGGTGCCGCAAGGAGTGCCTCGGCGGTATCGGCAGGCAGCCCCAGCTGCTCGTTGAGCAACAGCAGCGTGGCACGTTCTTCCTCTGTCACCTCACCATCAAGCCAAACCTCCACGGCGAGCTGCCGGATGAATTCTTCATGAATACTCATCACGTCATTGCTCGTGAGACCCTCCTGCTGCGCTTGGTTCTGCAGCTGAGCAATTTCAGACTTGGAAAGTTCCTTATCTACCAACGCTGCCGCGAGCAGTTTCTTGTACTTCTCCGCATCTCCGGAGCCTTCAGGTGCTGCAGTATCTGCCAGGCGGACCAGCCATTCACCACGCTTGTGCGTCAAATCTTCTGCCAACGCGGTGCGAGGTAGAAGCGCGCCGCGGGCAGGAAACTCCTGCGGTGGGAGGGTAATTGCTCTGCTGCTTATCACCACATCAGTCCCTTGGCTAACCAGCCGGGCAAACAGCTCTGCAGTCGCCAGTGCATCTGCCAGTGCCGAGTGCGGACGGGCATTTGTAATCCCAACAACTTCCAAGGCGTGCTCAAGGGTTGCACCCTCGCCTGGATACGTCTGTTGGAACAACCGCTTGGTATCAACCACCCACGCCCCGTAGTTGGGCCACGCCACCCCTAAACTAGAAAACTCCCTCTGCAAGAACCGCGCCTCGAAAGGCGCATTGTGTGCGACCACCGTGCGCCCGTTGAGAAGTTCGAAGAATTCCCCTGCGACTTCGCCGAAAAGGGGCGCATCCACAACGTCAGTCGTTGTGATGCGGTGAACGAATGAGTTCGGAATATCCCGCTGCGGCTGCACCAAGGTCTCCCACGTTGACTCCACCTCCCGGTTGTGGTCCAACAGAACAACACCTATCTCGATGACTCGATCAGTCGAGCCAAAGCCTGTGGTCTCGAAGTCAACGACGGCGTATCGCTTAGGGGCAACCATGGGGCCTTCCTTCTAGCTTGTTGGATCAATGCGTTGAGCTACTCAATTGCGCTGCACACCACATCATATGTGTCGACATGTCTCGAGTCTGTCGGCCTGGCCCAGATCGGTGTCCTAAATAAATGGAATCGTCGTCATCGTCCTCCTTCGAGGTAGCGCTGACGCTTAGGTTCCAATTTGAGCTGCACGGTACGAAAGTCACATTTGAGTGGTTATATCCACGCTTATTTCCGATGATAATCTGACTCACAACTACGGCTTGACAGCAAGGCCGTAACTTAAGAAAGGATTAGTTCCATGGACGTCATGGAAACCTGGGAGCCGGTGCTTACAACCGGCCCTCTGCTGGGGATAGCAGCTGCCGCGGTTGCCTTGATTCTGGTCATGGTGATCTACTTCAAGGTTCACGCATTCATCGTGTTGACCATAGTTTCTACCCTGACTGCGCTTATTGCCGGTATCCCTCTTGAAGGCGTAGTACCGACGCTAACCAAGGGCTTTGGTTCAACGCTTGGTTCCGTTGCGCTGTTGGTTGGTTTGGGCGCCATGATCGGGCGCTTGGTTGAAACCTCCGGTGGCGCTAAATCGCTTGCCGACGCCCTGGTTAAACTCTTCGGCGAAGATAAAGCACCGTTTGCGCTAGGCGTTGCCTCGCTCATTATGGGTTTCCCCATCTTCTTCGACGCTGGCTTAATCGTGATGCTGCCGGTGATCTTCGCAGTGGCGCGGCGTCTTAACGGCCCGGTTCTCGCCTACGGTATTCCCGCGGCCGGCGCGTTCTCAGTAATGCACATCTACCTTCCGCCCCACCCGGGTCCTGTCGCTGCCAGCGAATTCTATGGCGCTGACATCGGTCTCATTTTGGTCTTCGGCCTGCTGGTCGCGCTTCCTACGTGGTATCTCTCCGGCTACCGCCTGGGCCTGCACTTGGGCAAGAAGTACCCCTTCGTTGTCGGCGATATTTTGACCGGCGAACGCGTGGCGGATGAAAAGCTTCCGGAAAAGCCAGCTTCACCGGCGACGGTCATCGGAATTCTTCTTATCCCAATGCTCCTTATCTTTGGCAACACCGGCTTGTCGGCGCTTTCCTCCGCCGGTCACATTTCGGGCGATGCCACCTGGGTGAAATTCTTCATCTTCCTAGGCCAGACCCCCATCGCACTGCTCATCACGGCGATTGCCGCGATGATTGCGCTCGGATTCAAGCGCGGAATGGATAAGACGGCGATCGAAAAGACCATGGAGTCTTCCCTGGGGCCGATTTGCTCAGTGGTGCTGATTACCGGTGCCGGCGGCATGTTCGGCGGCGTGCTACGCACTTCTGGAATCGGCGATGCTCTGGCTGATTCGATGGCAGGCCTCGGCATTCCTGTCATTCTTGCCTGCTACCTCATTGCGGTCGCGCTACGTCTTGCGCAGGGTTCTGCCACCGTGGCTCTTACTACTGCAGCAGCGCTCATGGTCCCGGCTGTGGAAGCAGCAGACTACTCTGCAGTGCAGCTTGCTCTTATCGTGCTTGCCACCGCCGCGGGTTCGGTTTTTGGCAGCCACGTCAATGACTCGGGCTTCTGGTTGGTCGGCCGCCTCATGGGCATGGACGTGGCAACCACGCTGCGCACGTGGACCCTCAACCAGGCACTCGTTTCCTTCGTCGGCTTCGTCTTCGTGCTTATTATCTTTGGGATTACTGCAGCGCTTTAGCCCCAGTTAGCCTCAGTCCAAGAAAGCCAAGCCACAACGGTTTAGGGCATCTAGCCCCGCAGATACCTCGCTGCTTCGGCAGCTAGTTCTGCGGGGCTTTGTGCTACGTCGAGCACTATCCCCGGCTCGTCCTCACCCAGTTCCTCTAAAGTTTCGAACTGCGATTGCAAAAGCGATACCGGCATGAAATGGCCTGCACGGTTTTGCATGCGTTCCAGCAAAAGCTCGTAGCTGCCGTGCAGATGAACGAAAACCGTGTCAGGCGCATGGGTGCGAATCAGATCCCGGTACGAACGCTTAAGCGCTGAGCATCCCACGATGGCGCCTTCGGTTTGCCCCTGCATCCACTGCCCGATTGCTTCGAGCCAGGGCCAGCGGTCGGCGTCGTTAAGCGCGTGCCCCGCGGACATCTTTTCGATGTTGGTGGCCGGATGCATGTCGTCGCCGTCTCTAAAGGCGAGACCAACCTGGCCTCCCAGCAGCTGCCCCACCGTGGATTTCCCGCAGCTGGACACTCCCATCACGATGACGTGTTTATGGGCAAGTTCCGTGTTCACCTTAGTAGAGTTCACAGCCTTCAAGCCTAGTACTGCGGGGTGAAGTTGATACGTTCAATCTCCGCTCGCGCGGCCGGGTCCAACATCGCGCACAATCCGCCGACCACGTAACGGACTCCGGGAACCGTGGTGGAGGAACCCACGCCTTGCACGCAACGATCAAAGGCAGGCAAGCCGATACCGGGTGCCGGCGAATTCATCGAATAGAACGACGCTGCCATCGCCGCACCGCGATTGCTGTTCAGCGCATCAGAGGAACCCTTGATTCCCTGCCACAAGACTGCCCCAACCGGATCAACTAGGAACTGATGCTGCTCCTCCGGCGTCAACGCGGCAGCCTCTGGCGCAGTCGCACCCACGCCACCACCACTAACCACGCCAAGGGACAAAAGCCCAACTGTCAAAGCACGAGCACAAACACGAGAGAACTTATTCATAAACGCAACCTACCACGCTAATCAGTTGCACTAACGGGCTTTTCGGCAGAAATAACGCAGCACCCCAAGACCTCACCCAAAGGCTGCCTTCAGCGTTGAATTCAATGGAAGCTACTCGCCCTTTTCAGGCTGTCGATTAGCTATAACCTGTTGAATCATCACGAGCTCGACTCCTAAGATTTCGCCGGAAGATGACACATCCACAGCACCAGCAATAGATGCTGGATCGTCACTGAAAGATAGTGGAATTGAGTACTGATATTCGCCGACATCTTTATCATCAGTGCGTTTTAGCGTAATGCCTACATCGTCGAATACGCCTGACAAGTCCAATTTGTCGCCCTTTTTGATCATCTTCATTTTCCCTTTCCCAATTAGCACGTACATCCGAAACACTATCGCAATTCAGTTCCCTCTTCCCTCGCTTCAGTTCTCAGGCCAAATACCACCGCCGCTAGATTCCCGATTCCCCGTCCTGTTAGATCACATTTATGAGTACATCGCAATCAAGGCCGAGGCTGCTTGCCATCACGGCCTGCCCAACGGGAATCGCACATACCTACATGGCGGCGGAAAACCTTGAGGCCGCGGCGCAGAAGCTGGGCTACGAGCTTAAGGTGGAAACCCACGGCTCCATCGGAGTCGAAGGGAAGTTTTCGCAGGCAGACATCGATGCGGCAGACGCCGTTGTCATCGCGGCGGATACGGTGGTAGCTAAGGACCGCTTCGTCGGCAAGCGGCTCGTAGCTACCGGCGTCGACGAAGCCATTAGCCGCCCGGAGGAGCTACTGGGCCGTGCACTGGAGGCAACGGCGCTAACTACAGCTGAGGCCCGGCGTGACTCCGCCGAGAGCGCCACCCCGGCGGGAGGCCGCACAGAAGGTACTGCCGATTCGGGTCTGCGCGGCTTTGGCCAGACGCTGTATAAATCCCTGATGAATGGCGTGAGCCACATGATCCCCTTCGTAGTCACGGGCGGTTTGCTCATCGCGGTCGCGCTGTCCATCGGCGGCACGCCAACCCCGGAGGGCATCGCCATTCCGGAAGGCAGCTTCTGGTTCACCATTAATCAGCTAGGTGCCCTGGCGTTTTCTTTGATGGTGCCGATTTTGTCCGGCTACATCGCCGTGGGCATTGCGGATAGGCCGGGCCTTGCACCGGGACTTATCACCGGCCTTATCGCCACGACGGGTTCGCTCTACGGATCGGATGCGGGTGCCGGATTCATTGGCGGCATCATCACAGGTATCTTGTCCGGCTATGTTGCCCTGGCCATCAAGAAGATTCCAGTGGGCAAGTACGTCGCGCCGATTTGGCCGATTATTGTCATTCCGATTCTCACCACGCTCATCGTGGGCCTGGCGTTCATCTACATCATCGGTCATCCAGTCGCCGCTGCCTTCGAGGCAATGACGGAGTACCTCGCTGGCATGCAGGGTTCCTCCGTGCTCATACTCGGCGCTGTCATCGGCGCGATGATTGCCTTCGACATGGGCGGGCCTTTCAACAAGACCGCCTTCCTCTTCGGCGGCGGCCTCATCGCGGCTGGCAACGCGGCACCGATGGGCATGGCGGCAACGGCGATTGCCGTGCCACCGCTAGCCGTCGGCGTCGCCACCTTGGTTCGCCGCAGCTGGTTCAACAAGGCCGAGCGCGATTCCGGTATCGCCGCCCTTTTCATGGGTATGTTCGGAATTACCGAGGGCGCGATTCCGCTCGCCGCTGCTCGTCCGCTGCAGGTCATTCCGGCTAACGTCATCGGCGGTGCCGTCGCGGGCGCCATCGCGGGACAGCTCGGCGTCGAGGATCACGTCATGCACGGCGGCCCGATCGTGGCGCTGCTGGGCGCCGTCGACAACGTTGGCGGATTCATCATCGGCCTGGCGGCCGGCATTCTTGTCGACGCCGCGCTTATCCTCCTGCTCGTCGGTATCACCGCCAAGAAGGGTGCCGCGGCGTCGGAAGCAACTCCTACTGAAGGCGCCAGCGATAGCGATGCCCTGCTTCTTCCCGATACGGTCGCGCTTGAGACCACGCGTGGTACCAACCGCGAGGACATCATTCGCGAGCTCGTCGCTTCCATCGCAGCCACCGGTCGCGCTTCCGACGCCGAAGCGCTTGTCGACGCCGCACTAGCCCGCGAAGAGCAACACTCCACCGGCGTCGGCAATGGCGTTGCCATCCCGCACGCCCACACTGCAGGGGTCACGCGCCCAACCTTGGCTTTCGCCCGTCTTCCCAAGCCCGGCATTCAGTGGGCCGAGGGCGAGGAGGCAACCGACCTAGTATTCCTGATCGCTGTTCCGGAAGGCTCCGGCAATCAGCACCTCAAGATTCTGTCGAAGCTGGCCCGCCGCCTGATGAAGGAAGATTTCCGCGCACAACTGCGTGCTGCGGGCACTCGCGAAGAGGTCATCGACCTGGTGGGCGATGCAGTCGCTGTTCCCACCCCGGCGCAATAGTTCTTGAACTAAACGCTAAATCCCCCGCTTAGCGGGTGCTCGTCACGCTACTCGATCTCCCCATAGCACCCGCAATTCCTCAGTCGCCGGCCGCCAGTACGCAGCTTGGGCCGCAGTAAATTCCTTCAGCAAGTGCCCGCCGCTGCGTGCAGCGGTGCGGGTGGCCTCGTTCGTAGCGGCATCGAGGACGTCGATATAGCGGCCGACCTCGTCGCGCGGGATGCGAAGTCCCATCGTTATATGCGGGGTCCAGCGGGCCCCTCGTGATTCAGGATTGGCCGCGCTAATCTCCCGAGCGGCCGCTTCGAACTCATCGGTTGTTTCCAGAAGCCAAGCGATTGATTGCTTCGAGCGCGTTCCGAATACTACGGTTCCCACCCGTTGAAAAGTTGCTGGCAATAGCGGCGGAAGCAGTTCAGCGGCCAGTTCCACTGCCTCGGGGGCCATGGATTGGGCGAAAGTAATAGTGATGTGCGGGCGCTGATTCTGGCGTGGCAGGCCACGCCGAACGAGGTCGTCGAATAGCTCGGCGATGGCCCGTTCTTGCTCTTCAGAAAGATAAAGCAAGAGGTTTTCTGGGGATTTGGCGCTCATGATTTCAGGTTATGGCATTTGAACTATTAAGGTTGACTGGTTTCCAAATGCTGTTAGCCGAGCACATAAGCCCGCATGGTGTTATCCTCACCACTGGGCGCGATAAGCCACGTGACAATACATCCCAGTCATTAATTTGCACAGGCTATCCCAAGGTGAAGCGCGGGGCTGAGCCAGCAAAACGGATTTTCCGCCTTTCGAGGACCGCCATTTAGCCATTTTCCACATAAGGATCACCCCTGAAAGTAATCATACTTTAGTTTGTGATCGTTCGGACAAGAACACTTTTCGCACGATGTAGTCCTAATTTGGAAAATTCCCAGTCAGCGTTAATTTTCCACCGAAGCTGTTTACAGCGTTCATGACACTTATGTGAATTTCTATCTTTAATTGTCAATACATCTCTATCGTGCGTCACTGAAAAACAGTCGCTAGCGTAGGTCTTCGTCACGCACCGCCAACGTATTCGCCGTGCGTAACTCGCCAAAAATACGTCCACCTCCAGTCGTTCGAGGAGAACTAAACATGTCTATCCGTCGTCGCTCCGCCGGCCTGTTCGCCGGCCTTGCCATCGCCGGCAGCACGCTCATGATGCCAGCAGCTAACGCTGAAACCATCACCGAGTCCTACCCAGAGACTCCGGCCATCAACGCCAAGCTGCCAATCATCCACACCACCCACGGCTCAGATCACAAGAAGGCTAACGTCCTTAACCCGCGCCCGGTCTGCAACCCATGGGAAGACCACCGCACCGTTGTCTACAAGGCAACTGACACCTTCATGCCAGCTGGCACCATCTCCACCACCAACCAGACTAAGAAGGACATTCCGCTGCAGCAGAATCTGTCCAAGTCTCAGTCCATCCAGCTGGAGGTCAACGGCGACCGCACCAGCACCACCTCCATGAACTTGGGCGGCGACGTCTCCGGCAAGAACTCCAAGGGCTCCGCAGGCATCTCCCACGAGATCGCTACCAAGCTCGGCGCTTCCGCTTCCTACTCCCTGTCCTGGGAGGCTGGCCAGTCCATCGGACCTTACGACGTTCCGCCAAACCACACCGGCGAAGCAACCTACGGCTTCCGCGTTCTGAACATGACCGGCACCCAGCAGTACTGCAAGACCAACGGTACCTGGTCCACCCCGACCGCTTGGTCCGCACTGCAGCCAGTCAAGAACGAGGTTCGCGTCAAGCTGTACGACGACCTCGCTGACTCCTTCGCTCCTAACAAGGACGCACAGAACACCGAAGAGGTTAAGCAGGAGGACAAGGATCCGAAGGCTGACGCTGAGGTTGTCAAGGACAACGAGGCTCCAGTAACCGAGGCACCTGTTTCCGAGGCTGAAGCTAAGAAGGAAGAGGAAGCTGACAAGGCAAAGCTCGAAGAGGTAAAGAAGGACGAGAAGTCTGACGAGAAGCAGAAGCTCGACCTGAAGCCTTTCTTCACCACCTCCGGCGCTAAGCACTCCGGTTTCGCAGGCACCGTTGCTCTGCAGCTGGAAAACGTTGGCTCTGACCGTTACTACGGCACCTTCCCTGCAGTTCAGTACCGCGTTGACGTGAAGACCGACAAGGGCCCGAAGGGCGTTGACCGCCTCATCACCCCACGTTCTTCCAACGGCGCTCACATCCGTGACCTGGGCTTCAACGAGAAGACCTCCACCCGCACCTTCGAGGTCACCCTGGCTAACCCAATCAACGCTGGCGAGAAGGTTCGCGTTGCAAACCTCGACTTCGGCGATGGCGACACCAAGGAAGGCCGCATCCACAACTACATCGAGGTCACCCAGATTGGCCGTCTGGAAGGCGACAACTCCCAGGCTAACGACCAGAACGTTGACTCCCGCAAGGCAACCGTCAACGACTTCGGCAAGCAGGTTAAGGGCACCTTCTAAGCCCTGCAAGCATCCGCTGCTTAGATAAGCCGCTCCACATCTTCCTTCAGCTCCCTTCTCAGGGGCTGGAAGATAGGGAGCGGCTTTCCCAGTTTTGCGCACGCCCATCGGGGTCAATCCAGCACAATTTGCCAAACAAGGCGCCAAAACTTCCCGAAATCACCCCAATATTTGGCAAATTGCACCCTTGCGCCGCCCCAAGCCTGGACGCGGACTCTTAGAGTGGACCACACAAGGGAGCACACAAAAGGCACAAACGCAAAGGAAACTCCATGACTACAAAACAGCCGCGATGCGTAGTCGTCGGCTCGATCAACGCCGACTTGATGATTAGCGTGGAACGCCACCCCACCCCGGGCGAGACATTGATAGGCGGTGGCGGCGACATCCTCGCCGGCGGCAAGGGCGCAAACCAAGCGGTAGCTGCGGCACGCCAAGGCGCCAGTGTCTCATTCGTGGGCGCAGTCGGCGATGATGCGTACGCAGGCCCAGCCATGGAACTGCTAGAAGCATCGGGCGTCGATCTCAGCCACGTCGAACACCTCGATTCCACCACCACGGGCCTTGCGGTAATCGAGGTCGCAGCCGATGGCGAGAACACCATCGTCGTGGTCCCCGGCGCGAATGCGCGGGTAGACGCTGAGTTCGTTCAACAGCACGCGCGGGCAATGCACAAGGCGGACTTGGTGCTGCTACAGGGCGAGATTCCCGCCGCAGGATTCCAGAAGGCGGTCGAACTCGCACGCGCGGTAGGCGCCCGCGTGGTGGTGAACCTGGCGCCGGTGGTGGACGTCGATAAGCAGGCGCTCCTACAGGCAGACCCACTCGTGGTTAACGAACACGAGGCGGGGTTGGTGCTCAAGCAACTGGGGGCGCAGACGCCGGGCGATGAACCAGAAGAACTCGTAGAATGCCTGCGCGCCGAAGGCTTTGCCGCGGTGGTGTTAACGCTTGGACCGCACGGGGCCATCGTGGCGGATGCCGAGGGCACCACGCCGATTCCCACCCCACAGATCAAAGCGGTGGACACAACGGGCGCTGGCGACGCGTTCACAGGCGCGCTCGTGGCGAAGCTCCTACAAGGGGCCACGCTTACCGACGCCGCCCATCACGCCGCCTGCGTCGGCGCCTTCGCCGCGCTGGGCCGCGGCGCCCAGCCTTCCTACCCGGATCTAAAAGCGCAGCTTCCTTAAACCGCCAGCCAAGGGCAAAGCGCAGCAACCGTGGCCTCGGCACCTGCTTCCAGGGTGGGGTGCAGCTCAGGGACGAACTGCGGAGAGTGATTGCCCGGTGCATTCTCCGGAGTTGGGAAGCCGCCGACAACCCAGAAACAATACGGTGTGCCAAAGGCATTCGGGATATCCGGGAAATCCTCAGAGGCCACGAGAGGCGCGAAGGTCTCCGTGCGCTCCTCCCCCAACAAGGTCTGCATAGACTCGGTGACCTTGGCAGTTACATCGCGGTCATTGTCCAGCACTGGGAAGCGATCGGAGTATTCGAAGGAAGGCTCCGGCGCGCCCGCCGCGGCGGCCTGATTGTTCACGATGCGCTCGATCGAGGCATGAATGTGGTCTTCGACTTCCTGCGAGTAACAGCGGGTATTGAGCTCGAACACGACTTTATCCGGAATCACGTTGGACTTCGTGCCGCCGTGAATCGTGCCCACGGAGACCACCGCGCGCTCGCTGGCCGGTAGCTCACGGGAGACAATTGTCTGCAGCTGCATGATGATTGAGGAGGAAAGCACGATTGGGTCGACGCCCTTCTCCGGCATGGAGCCATGCGAGCCGACGCCGCGCACAGTTACCTTCACAGTGGAAGCCTGGGAGAAGCTAATGCCCTCGTTGGTCGCAACATGCCCCAGCGGCAGCGCGCCCATGACGTGCTGGCCCAGCATGACATCGGGGACCGGAATCTTGCCCGTGATTCCCGCCGCAACCATGTCCTTGCCGCCCTCGGCAATCTCCTCGGCAGGCTGGAAGACTGCCTCGAAAGTGCCGGACCACTGCTCGCGGTTTTCCGCCAGATAAGAGATGGTGGTCAAAAGCCACGTGGTGTGCATGTCGTGGCCGCACATGTGCCCGACCGGCACCTCCTGGCCAGTCTTGTCGGAGACCTGAGTGGCAGTCGAGGCGTACTCAACACCGGAGTCTTCCTTGACTGGCAAGCCGTCGAAATCGGCACGCATCGCCACGGTTTGGCCATCGCCGTTGCGCAGGATTCCGACGACGCCGGCTCCGACGTCGACTACCTCGACGTCGCCAAGCGTCTCCAGCTCTTTGATAATCCGTGCCTTGGTTTCGGCCTCCTGCAGCGAGAGCTCTGGGTGCTGGTGGAACCACTTATAAAGCTCCTCACGCTGCGCCTTGGTCTTTTCCAGATACGTTTCCAAAGATTCATACAGCTGCGTCATAGATCTCACCTTATGCCTGCCCGGTCACCGGTTGCAGAGAACGCACTCTTGACGCCGCATCCCCCGCCAACCCCACCACCGTCATCATCGGGGGGTAGTCACGCACATCGACGCGCCGTGACTACCCCCGCCTTTCCTTAAAAATGGCGTCCCACTTCACAAAGTGACGTGACGCACGATACACTATCCGCCTATAGATTGTTGAACAATTTTAAAAGGGGATTTGAGTGTATGAGCCAGCTCTTTATTGATCTCAATGCCGACCTCGGCGAGACCACCGCAGGCAATCCAGTCGCAGACGACGCAGCGATGCTCAAACTGGTCTCCTCTGCCAACGTCGCCACCGGCTTCCACGCGGGTGACCCGCACTCCATCGCCGGCACCGTCCGCGCAGCCAAAGAGGCGGGCGTCGTCGTTGGTGCACACGTGGGCTACAACGACCCAGCCGCGTTCGGCCGTCGCTTCATCGACTACAACCCGGCTGAGTTGGCAGACGAAGTCACCTATCAAATCGGCGCGCTTGAAGCGCTGGCCCGCGCACACGGCACTCGCGTGAGCTACGTCAAGCCGCACGGCGCGATGTACAACGCCATCGTTTACCACGAGGCCCAGGCCAAGGCAGTCATCGACGGCATCAAGGCCTTTGGAGATATCCCGGTCATGCTACTGCCGGGCGGCGTGGCAGTCGAGGTCGCCGAGGCACGCGGCCTGACTGTAATCCGCGAGGCCTTCGCCGACCGCAACTACAACCCCGACGGCACCCTGGTCTCGCGCACACAGGACAATGCTGTGCTGCACTCGGCAGACGACGTCGTAAGGCGCGTTCTCGAGGTGGCAGAAACCGGCGCCATCACCGCCATCGACGGCAGCGTCCTTAGCGTAGATGCGCAGTCCGTTTGCACCCACGGCGACTCCCCGGGCGCCGTGGAGATGCTGCGCGGCGTGGTAGCCGAGCTGGATGCCCGTGGCATTGAGATCCGGAGCTTTATCTAATGCACATTCACCCCGTAGGAACCCGCGCGTTGCTCGTGGAGTTGGATGACCTTTCCCAGGTCATGACCTGGCACGAGGCACTTACTGCGCAGCCACTGAAAGACCAAGTCGATGCGATTGCCGCAGCGACTACCCTATTGCTCACCTTTAATACCCCGAACTCAGCGCATGCCGCCGCCGAATTCTTGGAGGATTTCCACCCTTCCGCACGCTCCGTGGAGGAGCCACGCTTAGTGGAGATCGACGTGCTTTACGACGGCGCGGATCTGGACGAAGCTGCCGACCTACTCGGTATGTCCCGCGAGGGGCTCATCGACTGGCATACCTCGACCGAGTGGCTTGCTGCCTTCGGCGGCTTTGCCCCAGGCTTTACGTATTGCACCCCGGCAGATGCCTCCCGCGGCGTCGACATCCCGCGTCGCTCTACCCCGCGTACCGCGGTGCCAAATGGTGCGGTAGGCATCGCCGGTAACTTCTCCGCGGTCTACCCGCGCGTCTCCCCCGGCGGCTGGCAGCTGCTAGGCACCACCTCGACCCCGATGTGGGAATCGGATGCGCAGCCGCCGGCGCTGGTGCAGCCCGGCGACCGCGTGCGCTACCGTGCCGTCAGCTCCCTGCCAGACATCGTGTCCACCACCCCGTTTGGCCGCCGTACCCCGGCGCGCCTGCCACGTATGGAAGTCATCGACCCAGGCCTTGTCACCCTCTTCCAGGACCAAGGCCGCCCGGGCCGTGGCAACTTAGGCGTTACCCCTTCGGGCGCGGCTGACCAGGCAGCAGCGGCCACCGCCAACGTCGCGGTGGGAAACCCGCGCGGTGCGACGGTGCTGGAAAACATCGGCGGTATTCGCTTGCGTGCCCTCACCGATACCGTCATTTGCGTCACCGGCGCCCAAGCCCGCGTGGTCCTCGAGGAGATGCCGGTGCACCTCGCGCGACCCGTGCTAGTTACCGCGGGTTCCACCGTGCGCGTCGAGCCCGCCACCTACGGCATGCGCTCGTACATCGCCATCCGCGGCGGCATCGTTGCCGATAGCGAGTTGAGCTCCGCGTCCACCGACGTGCTCTCCGGGCTGGGCCCGGCGCCGGTGCGCCTAGGCGACATCATCGGCGTGTTGCCGCGTTCTACCGCCATGACCGACGCGCAGCTAACGAACCCGCTGCGCGTGACCGAAGGGTCCCGTGGCCAGACCGAGGGCGTGCTGCGCTGCGTGCTGGGCCCGCGTGATGACTGGTTCACCAAGGAATCCCTCGAGAAATTCTTAAATACCGAATGGGAAGTTACTCCACAGTCCAACCGCGTCGGCCTGCGTCTTAGGGCCAGCGACGATGCGACCTTGTCACGTGCGCGCTCCGGCGAGCTCCCGAGCGAAGGAATGGTCGCCGGCTCCGTCCAGGTTCCGCCATCGGGTGAGCCGGTAGTCTTCCTGCGTGACCACGCCGTCACCGGCGGCTACCCCGTTATTGCTACCGTCCTCGAAGAAGACATTGATATCGCCGCACAGCTTCCACCGGGAGCCACGGTCCGCTTCGAACTCGCTACAACTATTTAAAGGTTAATCATGATTTCTGCAGTCCTTATTGCAAACCGCGGCGAAATCGCCGTCCGCATCGCTCGCGCCGCCCGCGATCTGGGCATTCGCTCCATCGCCATCTACTCCGAGGCAGACGCAGGCGCCCTACATACCCGCGTGGCCGACGAGGCCTACGCCCTGCCCGGCAACACCGCGGCCGATACCTATATGAACGTCCCGGCATTGCTAGACATTGCGGTTCGCGCCGGCGCCGATGCCATCCACCCGGGCTATGGCTTCCTTTCTGAAAACGCTGACTTTGCCCGCGCCGTCGCCAGTGCGGGCCTGACCTGGATTGGCCCAACCCCGGAATCCATCGAGCTGCTCGGTGACAAGATTGCGGCCCGCCGCGTGGCCGAGGAGGTCGGTGCTCCTCTGGCACCGGGCACCTCGGATCCGATTGATGACTGGCAGGAGGCCCGGGCCTTCGCTGAAAAGCACGGTCTGCCGATTGCCATCAAGGCTGCATATGGTGGCGGTGGACGCGGCCTGAAGGTCGTGGAAAACCTGGAAGACATTGAGGCGGCCTTCAACTCTGCAGGCCGCGAGGCTAAGGAAGCCTTCGGCCGCGCAGAGTGCTACGTGGAAAAGTTCCTGACTCACCCACGCCACGTCGAGGCGCAAATCCTCGCCGATACCCACGGCAACGTCGCCGTGCTCGGCACCCGCGATTGCTCCACGCAGCGCCGCTTCCAAAAGCTCATCGAGGAAGCCCCTGCCCCAGCGCTTAGCGACGAACAGCGCAAGGGCATCCACGAAGGCGCACGCGCCATCTGCGCCAAGGTGGGTTACACCGGCGCTGGAACCGTGGAGTACATCGTTTCTGAGGACGGCACCATCTCCTTCCTCGAGGTCAACACCCGTGTGCAGGTTGAGCACCCAGTCACTGAGGTGGTCACCGGCGTCGACATCATTGCCGAGCAGTTCCGCATCGCAGCGGGTGAGCCACTTTCTATCTCGACTGATCCGGAATCCACCGGCCACGCTTTCGAATTCCGCATCAACGCCGAGGACATCCTGAACGGCTTTGCGCCATGCCCTGGCACCATCGTGCGCTTTGAGCCGCCGACGGGCCCTGGCATCCGCGTTGACGCCGGCGTGCGCTCCGGCTCCATCGTGCCGCCATACTACGACTCACTGATTGCCAAGCTGCTGGTGTGGGGCCCAACTCGTGAGATCGCCCTGGCTCGTGCAAAGCACGCGCTCGAGGAGTTCGATATCGAAGGCGTGCGCACCGTCCTGCCTTTCCACCGCGACATGGTCTCCTCCCAGGTCTTGGCCGATCACGGCGATGCTGAGGCACAAGCCGGTATCTACACCGACTGGTTGGACCACAACTACCGCCCTTCTGCAGAGGCTACGAGCCACATCGCGCCGGTGGAAGCCATCTATGCCAAGCGCACCCAGGTGGCCATCGAAATCGACGGCAAGCTGGTTAGCGTTGGTCTGCCAGAGCGTCTGCTTTCCGGTGTGACTGCCGGCGCTGCACCATCTGGCGCGGCAGGCAACGCAGAATCTGCCGGTGAGGGCGACAGCACGGAGGGTGCTGTCACCGCGCCTTACGACGCCAACCTCGTGGCCTGGAACGTTGCCGACGGCGACACCGTCGAAGAAGGCGATGACATCGCCACCATCGAGGCTATGAAGATGGAATCTGTTGTAAAGGCTCCACGCGGCGGCACCATCAAGCTGTTGGCCAAGGAAGGCGACCGCTTGGATCCGTCGAAGGTTATCGCGACTATCGACTAGTGGCCGTGACCTTCTTTTTCGAGCGGCCTCCGCACCCAATGAGTTAAGCTGTCTGGCATGCTTTCTCAGTCCGTGGCGTCGAGAATTCGCGATGGCATCTCGGCCGGCGAGTTCATGCCTGGCCAACAGCTCAGCGAGGTGAAAGCCGCTGAGCGCTTCTCTTGTTCCCGCAATACTCTCCGCGAGGCCTTCACCGAGCTCGCTGCGCAGCGCCTCGTGGAGCGCATCCCTAACCGAGGCGTCTTCATTGCGACGCCGGATGCCGATTACGTGCGCGACCTGTTCATCGCACGCGCCGCTATCGAGCCATCCGGTGTGCTGTGGGGCGAATTCGCCGACCCAGCAGCGTTGATTGAGCTTGTCACTTCTGCTCGCGCCGCGCAGGAACGCGGTGAGGACCAAGAAGTATCCAACATCAACCAGCGTTTTCACCGCACGCTGGTGGCGTCGCTTAAATCCCCGACGCTTAACGAGCAGATGAACAACCTGCTCGCACGGATGCGGCTGAGCTTCTTGCTCGTCATCCCGCGTTACCCCACCTTGCATGCTGAGCACATTGAGGGAAACATTCGCTTGTCCCAGCTCGTTGCCGAAGGAAAACGCGAAGAAGCTGCCGCGCTCTTGCACGACAGCTTGCTGCGCACCTGCGAGAAGATGCTCGCGGTCATCTAGCTTGGGGTGGCTTGGCGGGGCGGCTTCCCTGCCCCCCATTGCAGTTTGGTCCCATAGGTTGGGTCCCTTTGTGGGGTAAAGGGACCAGTAAGCCGAGTTTTCCGGCACCGGCCACTCGTAAAGAAACCCAACCAATAAAACCCAACCAATGGAACCAAACCGCGCGGCCGGTCGTAGCAGTTGTGGAGGAAGCCGCAAGCGCAGCCGCAGACCGGGCTTAAGGCACCTGGTAGTCCACGTCACGCGCGTCGGTGACGAGCATCTTGCCGGGCTGGTGGGTAATCGCCAAGCGCGGCTTCGAGTTCATCACCACTGCTTGTGGTGTCACGCCGCATGCCCAGAACACCGGGATGTGACCCTCTGGGATGTCCACGGCGTCGCCGAAGTCAGGCCGCGAAAGATCCTCAATGCCAATAGCCTCAGGGTTGCCCACATGCACCGGCGCCCCGTGCACCGACGGGTAACGCGAGGTAATGCGCACGGCGTCGGCAACCTGATCTGCGGGAATCGGCCGCATGGAGACCACCAGCGGTCCGCTGAAAATGCCTGCCGGCACAGTCGCGATGTTCGTGCGGTACATCGCGACGTTGCGCCTTTGCTCGATATGGGCCAGCGTGATGCCATTTTCCTGCAGCGCTGACTCAAAAGTGAACGAGCAGCCGATGAGAAACGCAACCATGTCCTCAGTCCAGAACTCGGTGGCGTCTTCCACAGAATCGGTCAGCTCACCGTCGCGGAAGATGCGGTAGCCCGGAATGTCAGTGCGGATGTCGCCACCGGCGAGCAGTTCCGAGCTGTATTGGCCCGCCTCCAATACGCCCACAATCGGGCACGCCTTCGGATTACGCTGAGCAAACAGCAGGAAGTCGAATGCGTATTCCTGCGGCACGGCGAGCAGGTTCGCCTGCATGAAGCCGTCAGCGAAACCTGCCGTGGTCACCATCTGATTCTGCCGTGCATGCGCCCGTACGTTAGCAGGCTGCATCGAGGAAGAGTGCGCTGTGTAAGACATCGACTATGGCCCCTAAGCCCAGAGCTTCATGATTCCGGAGAAAGAGTTAAAACCGATGTAGAACTCTAGGAGCAGGGCCAAGGTTCCCAGCACCAGCAACCAGGTGGGGTACTTGGAATCGCCGAGGAGGTCGCGGCGTCGGTAAGCAACCCACATCACCATCGCAAACGCGATAGGCAAGATGATGCCGTTGAATGCGCCGGCGAAAATCAGCAGCTTCTGCGGAGCGGAGTTTAGAAGCAGGAAAAGCAAGGTGCAGACCGCAATGAAACCAACGGTCAGGAAGTTGCGGGTACGCGGGGCGACCTTCTGTGTGGTCACGAAGGAGATCGAGGTATAGGACGCACCGATGACCGAGGACAGGCCTGCCGCAAAGAGCACCACGCCGAAGGCACGCAGGCCGAACTCGCCGGCCGCCTGACGGAACGCATCTGCCGCGGTGTTGTCCTCAGACAGTGCTACGCCAGTACTGACGACGCCGAGGACCGCCAGGAAGAGCAGCACACGCATGATGCCGGTGATGATGACGCCCATGACGGAGGTAGTGGTGATGTTCTTGATGTGCTCGCTACCAGACATTCCACTGTCGATGAGGCGGTGTGCACCGGCGAAGGTGATGTAGCCGCCGACTGTACCGCCGATCAGCGTGGTGATGACGAAGAAGTCAATCTCTTCTGGCATCACAGTGTTTTTGAGCGCCTCGCCTACTGGTGGCTGGGAGACGATGGCAACGTAGAGCATGAGCAGAATCATGATGGCGCCGAGGGCAGCCACCAAGCGGTCAAGCGCGATGCCGGCGCGCTTGGACAGGAAGACGAAGACGGCAATCGCCGCTGCGATGACGCCGCCGATTCGGGCATCGATGCCAAGCATCGCGTTAAGGCCAAGACCCGTGCCGGCGATGTTGCCGATGTTGAAGACGATGCCGCCCAAGAAGACGAGCACCGCAAGGAACCAGCCGAGGCCTGGCAGAACGGTGTTGCCCAGTTCGTTTGCACGCATGCCGGAGACGCACAAGACACGCCACACGTTGAGCTGAATCGCGATATCCACGACGATGCTCAACAAAATGGCGAAGGCGAAGGCCGCGCCCATCTGGACGGTAAAGACGGAGGTCTGGGTCAAAAAGCCTGGACCAATGGAGGAAGTGGCCATGAGGAACATGGCGCCGGCCATGGCACCAATACCCTTGGGCGGGTTTTTGACGGCTGCAGCTGTTTCAGCACTCACTAGACTGTCCTTTCGTGACGCGGGTCGCATCGTTATGTGATGTGCATCATCTTAAGGTGTTGTTGAACAATTTGGAAAGAAAAACGGTCATTCACTCTAAATCTGCAGTTCACAGCCTTATGGGCAGGTACCCCCTCTACCCCAGCCCACCAACTTTATTTCCAATACACCATTGCACATTCCAGAATTGTGACCTAGGATTCATCTTTAACTAATAGTGATTCGTATTCTTAGGGGCTACACATGACCAAGAATGTCTACATCGCCAGCGCGGCACGCTTGCCCATCGGTAAATTCGGTGGCAGTCTCTCTCGTCTATCACTGACGGAACTCGGCACGCTCGCTTCTCGCGAAGCGATTGACCGTTCGGGAATTCCGGCCGCAGACATCGATACGACAGTGGCTTCCAACGTCCTGCCGGTAGTTCCGAGCGATCTCTACATCGGCCGCAAAATAGCCCTCGGCATTGGGATGCCGGACTCCTCAACCGCGCTCGGAGTCAACCGTTTGTGCGGCTCAGGTGTCCAGGCAATTATCTCCGCGGCCCAGCTTCTGCAATCTGGTGACGGCACCACCGCCCTAGTCGCCGGCGTCGAGTCCATGAGCCAGGCGCCCTATTCCGTCGACGGAATGCGCAGCGGCAAGAAGATGGGTGACGGCAAACTCTACGACTGGCTCACCGGCGCGCTGTCCTGTCCTTTCGGGACAGGCCACATGGGTGTAACGGCAGAAAATATTGCCCGTGACTACGGTATTAGCCGCGAGCGCCAGGACGAGTTCGCAGCGGAATCACAGCGCCGCGCCGCGGCGGCGCAAGCAGAAAACATCCAAGCCGAGGAACTGGTCCCCGTAGGCGACCTGGATTTTGATGAACACGTGAGGCAGACGAGCGTCGACAAGCTGGCGCGTCTCAAGCCGGCCTTTGCCAAGGATGGGACCGTAACCGCAGGCAATGCCTCCGGCATTAACGACGGCGCGGCCGCAGTGGTGCTCACAGGCCAAGAGGAGCTGGAGTCGCGGGCGCTGACGCCACTGGCGAAGATCGTCAGCTGGTCCATCGCCGGCGTCGACCCCACCCGCATGGGCCTGGGGCCCATCGCCGCGGCGCCGAAGGCCCTGAACAAAGCCGGCCTAAAGCTGGACGATATCGATCTCATCGAGTCCAACGAAGCCTTTGCTGCCCAGGCCATCGCGGTGCAGGACGAGCTTGGTTTCGACCCGGCTAAGACGAACATCTACGGCGGTGCCGTCGCCCACGGCCACCCGGTTGGCGCCACCGGCGTCATACTTGTCACCCGCTTGGCTTATGCGCTGCGCCGCCTAGAAAAGCGATATGGCCTGGTCACCATGTGTATCGGCGGCGGGCAAGGCATCGCGCTGATCATAGAGAACGAAGGAGCGAAGTAAATGTCAATCACAAAGGTTGCCGTCATCGGAGCGGGTTCCATGGGCTCGGGCATCGCGGCGCTATGTGCGTCGGCAGGCCTCGACGTCGTCCTGCTCGATCAAAACGCCGAGTCCGCGCAGAAAGGCGTCGATATACAGTTGAAGCGCCGCGGCTTTTATCTCCCCCAAGACACCGAACGCGTGCGCGTTTCCGCCGACTATGCGTTGTTAGAAGACCGCGATTGGATCATCGAGGCTATCTTCGAGGACCTGGGAGCCAAGCACTCCTTGTACCAAGCCATCGAGCCGCATCTGAAGCCTTCAGCGATTCTCAGCTCGAATACCTCCACCCTCCCGCTCGCTCGCCTCAAGGACGGCGTTCCGGTCGCACGCCAGGAGCGCTTCGCCATCACTCACTTTTTCAATCCGCCCAAGGTCATGCGCTTAGTCGAGCTCATCGCTTCCGGCGAGACCGAGGCCACGCTGCGCTCGACTATCGAACAAACCCTGGGCAAGATTGCGCTCGAGTGCCGCGATACCCCGGGTTTTATTGCCAACCGTGTGGGTTGCTATTGGATGGCAGCCGGCGTTGCCCTTGCACGCGAGTTCGGCGTGAGCTACGAGCTTGCCGACGCCTCCTTCGGCCGCGCCTTCGGCATCCCCCGCACCGGCATCTTCGGGCTACTCGACTACATCGGCCTGCAGTTGGTGGGGCCTATCTGGAACTCATTAGAAACCGCGCTGCCTGCCAACGACCCGATGTTGAAGGTTCCGCTCGGCAAGGATGCTTTCATCGCGGGTCTGGTCGAGCGCGGTTTGACCGGGCGCACTGGCGAAGGCGGCTTCTACCGCGGGCGCGACGAGGTCATCAACTCCGACTATGAGTACGTGGCACGCACCCAACCGGACGACCCAGTCATAGGGCTCAAGGATCCGCGCGAGGTCATGGACACAGATTCGCCGGGCGGCCGCTTTGCCCGCGCGGTTTTCCTCGATACGCTGCGCTATTGCTGCGAGGTAGCGCCGGAAATCGCCGCGCACGTCGGGCTTATCGACGACGGCCTCACCCTCGGCTTCGGCTGGAAGAAGGGCATCTTCGCGCTTGCCGACGCCATCGGCATCGAGTGGGTTGCCTCCGCCTACGGTGACGACGTGCCGGCGTTGGTAGACGCGGCAGCCAAGGCAGGTGGATTCTTTGCTGACGGTCAGGTGCTTAGCGCTGACGGCAAGCTGCAGCCACTGCCTGCCCGCGAGGGCGTCGAGAGTCTGCGTTCGCTGCCGCTGGAGACCGTGGTGTCGTTGCCCGCCGGCGCGGTGCATGCTTTAGAAACCGAAGCGGGACGAATCGGCATCGTGGATTTCCATACCCCGATGAACTCGTTGCCTTCCACCGCTCTTGAGGTCATTCGTGCTGCGGTCTCTGCGGTAGACGAACACGGCTTGCAGGCGCTAGTCGTGGGCAACGATGCACCGGTGTTCTGCGCGGGCGCGGACTTGGCTTCGATTGCCGCGGCTGGTGAGTCCGGCTCTGCTGAACGCGTCAAAGAGCTCATTGCAGACGGCTCAAACACGCTGCGCCAGCTGAAGTTCGCGTCGGTTCCCGTGGTCGCGGCGGTGCGCGGTGTTGCCCTGGGCGGCGGCTTAGAGCTAGCCCTTTCCTGCGACCGAATCGTGGCGCACGCAGATAGCCAGCTGGCTTTCCCAGAGCTCAACGTGGGTCTCTATCCGGGCTGGTCGGGCACCATATCCGCGCTGGAGCGTCTCCGCGCAGCTGGCGTGGCCGACTACCACCAGAAAGCCTTCGACTTCATCACCTCGACCAAGCCCTTCCCCAACGCTTTCGTGGCCAAGGAACAGGGCTTCCTCGCGGCAGACGACGTCGTATTGATGTCCCCTGACCACGTCCTGGCGCGTGCCATCGCGGAGACGGAGTCGCTCATTGAGGGCTACGCCCCACCTGCCGATGACGCGATTGACCTTTACTCCGGCCCTGCCCTCGACCGCGAGTGGCCCCTGGAGAATGCCACTGAAAACGACCACGTCATCGCAGCAAAGTTGGCGCAGATGTACACCGGTGAGGGCTCGCTGAGCTTTAACCAGTTCGCCGAACGTGAGGTGGAGTTCGACGTGCCGCTGGTGTTACTGCCCGCGAACGTCGAGCGCGCCAAGCACATGGCGGCGACGCGTAAGCCGCTGCACAACTAGCCCGCGGACCTGTCCCCCACCGGTCGGGCCGCTGGTCAGCCGGGGCCCGTCCCAACCATTCTTTCGGATTGGTCCCATAGGTTGGGTCCCTTTACGGGGTAAAGGGACCACCTAGCGGGTTTTAGCCGGCCTTCTTACTCGTAAAGGGACCAGTAGACTGGGACCATCCTCGCTGTTGGGCAGCTTCCAGCGCCTGGCGCACCTCCCGCACGACACGGGCTCTCTCCGTGAGTAGCTCCCGTGGGCTGTATCGCAGCACGATGAAGCCACGGTTCTGAATCAGCTTCTCGCGTCGTCGCTCCTCCACGATTGTTTGCTCGGCACTCTTGCCAAACGACGAGCCGTCGTATTTGACGGCACCGTCGATCTCGATCACGACGGCGTCGTCAATGCATGTGTCTGCGCGGAAGTTCGGCGGAATGAAGTACTGCGCAACCACCTTCTCTCCCAGCTTCTCCGCGATGGCGATGCCTCGAAAGTAGGACTCGAAAGGCGATTCCGAATGCGCGATGGCGTGCTCAATCGCCTTCCGCGCCTGCGGGGCACCGTGCACGCGACCCATGGCGATCAGCGTGCGGCGCAGCTCGTCCTTCGTGGTGAGTTCCTTCGCGAGCGCCGAATCCATGGCAACGAGTCCCTCTTCGAAGGAATGGTGCCTTGCGATGTCGATGCACGCTCGTGCCACAGTTGTGCAACGGGTGCCGAGCTGCTTGGAAATCATGTTGTCTGGCAGGTGCGTCTTGCGGTATTCGTAATCGGCTGGAATCTTCGTCTTTACTGGCAGAGATTTGGACTGCCTGGCCATTTCAATCTTTTCGTCGAAAGGCGGGAGGACCCAAAGGCCCCATAGCCTGGCTGCTGACTTTCCTATCATGATGGCTTTGTGCACGCTTTTGCCCGCGGCAATCACTTTGAGGCGCTGGCGTTCGTAAGTGGGTAATTGCTCGAAGTAATCCCGCGGGGTTGCGACCCAGGGCGCTATTCGCAGAAGCTCGCCATTGGCTATTTGCTCCCACACGTGGTGATCGTTGGACAGTGGACGTAAGTGAATGAGTCGTTGTGTTTGAGTCATACAACAATGTTCGCCAAGCGCGTGCGCCCGTGTCTAGAGTCAATTTTTTGCCTGTGGATAACTCTGTATTTGTGCAGATAGAAGCAGTGTTCCCTAGGGGGAGTTGGCGCTTTCGAGGCCGTCTGCCGGCTGGTGCCTCAGCGGCTGGCCTCTTACTGGCGAATGGGCGGTTTCAGCTGCCGCGATTTGGTCCTCCTCTAGCGGTCCCATTGGTTGGGTAGTTTTACGAGAACCGACTCCCGCGCAATGGCTCCTAAGGGTTTCTTTACCCCCTAAAGAAACCCAACCAATGGGACCAAACCCGGTAAGGGGTGGAGCGAGCGCCAAGCGAGGTGCGAGAGCGCCAAGCGAGGTGCGAGAGCGCTAGGCGGCACGCATGCCAAGCGGGGCGCGGGCAGGCTGCTACTTGTAGGCCGAGAAACCCGTAATGACCTTGCCCATGATGAGGCTCTGCACGGTGTCGGTTCCCTCATAGGTGTGCATGGCCTCGATGTCGGCAAAGTGGCGCGCGATGTCGTTTTCTAGCAGGATGCCCACGCCGCCGAGCATGTCGCGGGCGTCGGAAGCAATGCGTCGCGCAGCGCGGGTGTTGTGCAGCTTCGCCGCGGAAGCCTGCGGCGGGGTGAGCGTGCCGGCCTCCTCGCGGGCGGCAACCTCGCGGCAGGTCAGCATCATCTGGTTGAGGTCCAGCACCATGTTGGCCAAGCGCTGCTGGATGATCTGCGCTTTTGCCAGCTCACGGCCGAACTGGACGCGCTCCATGACGTAGTTGCGCGCGGTTTCATAGCAAGCCACGGCCGAGCCCAACGCCATCCACGAGACGCCGATGCGCGTTGCAGTCAGCACGCGGGAGACGTCCTTAAACGTTTGGCAGCCGGGCAACCGGTTGGAGGCAGGAATGCGGCAATCCTCCAAGACGATGTGCGCCTGGTGGATAGCGCGCAGTGACAGCTTGCCGGTAATCACCGTGGCCGAGTAGCCCGGCGCGTCCTGCGGAACGATGAAGCCACCCACGTTTCCGTCCTCCATACGGGCGTAAATCACGGTCACGCCACCGGAAGCACCGTTGCCGATCCATTTCTTTTCGCCGTTGAGAACCCAGGAATCGCCGTCGCGGACCGCGGTGGTCTCCAGTGCAATGGAGTCAGAACCGTGCAACGGTTCCGTCAGACCAAACGCGCCGAGCAGCGAACACGACGCCATCGCTGGCAGGTAGCGGGAGCGCTGTTCCTCCGAGCCAAGCATCGCGATGGAGCGCATAGCCAGGCCGGCCTGCACGGCAACGACAGTGCCCATCGAGGCGTCGGCACGCGTGACCTCCATGAGCGCCAAACCCGCGCCGAGTGAGGTCATGGACTCGTGGCCAGGAACGTCAAGGCCGTCCGTCATGAGGTCGAGCTCGCCTAAGCGGCGCACAAGTTCGAGGGGGTATTCGCTTTTCTCCCAATGCTCATTGATAACCGGAAGGCAATCTTCACGAAACGAGCGAGCACGTGCCCAGACCTCGGCGTCTTGGGCACTGATGCCGTCGAACGCGCCGAGAAAGTCAGTTGTAGAATCAAAGAGATTATTGGACATTGCGGGCCTCCGAAACGAATCACTATTAGTCTGCTATTGTGATACACGCCTCACCGCCTGTCAAGAGAACGTACCCAGCGAAAGGCACACCACCATGGCTAACCAGAAGCGCCGCGACCAAATCGCCACCGCCGCCCTTGACCTCTTTGACCAGCGCGGCTTCCACGGCACCGGCATGGAAGACATCGCAAAGGCAGTGGGCATGCGGGCATCGAGCCTCTACAACCACTACAAGTCCAAGCAAGAGCTGCTCGCCGAGGTCACCGTCTCCGCCATGGAGGAACTCCTTCGTGCCAACGCCGCGGCGCTCGCCGGGGTCACGGGTTCCGAGGAAAAAATCCTCGCCACGATGCGCGCACACGTCATCTTCCACGCCACCCACGCCAAGCGCGTCCGCGTGGTCAACAACGAGCTCAACAACCTCGAAGACCCCCACAAGTCCGTGGTCCTGCAGCTGCGCCGCGACTATGTGGCGCGTTGGATGAACGTCGTCGACGAGGGCAGCTTCCAAGCCGAGAACCTCAAGATTGCCTGCTGGGCGCTCATCGACATGGGCATCGGCGTGGCCACGTGGTTTAGCCCCGATGGCCCGTACACCGCCGAGGAGCTCGGTGACATGTACGGGCAGTTCACGCTCCGCCAGCTGACCTAGCCGCTACGCGCAGCCGATCTCCTCGACCTCTTCGTGGTCCGGGTAGATGACACGGATGCGCGAGTACACCTTGGCGTTGTAGCCACACGCTTCACGCTTGTCGACGACCACCCGCACCGGCGTCTGCTTAAACTTGCCCTCCGCACAGAAGGGGTCGCAGTCGTTTTCCACGGCCGTACCCTCAGCCGTGGCCTCATCGGCGCCCCAGTTGGACCACTTGAGGTCATTGACCAGGTAGTTGTTATCACCGCAGGCCAGCGAAATGCTGTCGGGGCCTTCCAGGCCGGTGACGGACACGCAGCCCAAGATGGCTGTGGCCTCCACGGTGGTGGTCACGTTGGGGCCGACCAGACCGACCACGCGGACCAGCTGACCGGTTGCTGGAAGGATGGAGAAGCTGATGTGGTCAGCGTCGCGAATGACGCTGATGAGTCCGTCCTCCCCCACGCCGTCGTCGGAGCCCTGCGAGGTCGAAGCCAGGTCGTTGCCGTCGGTGGCGGCCAGGATGTCGTAGACAATCTTCTGCTGCTCGCTGCTCAAACCCGGCTGCAGCAGCAGCTGCAGCGCGCCGAGGGCGCGGTTGGGGAAACGATCCGCAAGAGCTTCTAGCCCAGCGCGGTCGGTGGCCGCCATGAGGTCTTCTGCGGGGATGGCCGGCTGCGGGTCGAACCCTGGCAGCTCGCCTTGGGAGGAGATGTTCACGGTGCCGTCGACGCCCACCGAATACTCGGTCGTGACAGTAGACGAGCCATCGGTGTCCACGCGCTTGAGGTACTCCTTTGAGGTCACGCCCTTGTCCGCGGCGTCGGGCTGCGCGGCGGCAGCCGCGCCCGCGTGCGTGAGCACCTCCGCCACGGCGACCGGCTCGCTGCGGTTCACAAACGGGATGACCCCGCCGACCAAAGCTAAGACACCGACGCCCGCGGCCACGGCCGTCCACGGCGTGCGTGACCCCGAATCGACGATGCCGCTGAGGACCGCCTCGGAGCGGGTAAGGGCGGCGTCGTCAAGCGCAGCGTCTGGCACCGGATTTGCGGCGCGCAATTGGGAAAGCGGATCAGTCATCGTGGCCTCCGGTGAGCTCGGAAAGGTGGGTGCGGGCGCGGTGCAGGCGCACGCGGACGTTGTTAGGGGTGATGCCGAGGACCTCGGCGATCTCGGCCTGCGTGAGCTCCTCCCAGGCGAAGAGAGTGAGGATCTCGCGCTCGGCATAAGGAAGCTGCAGCAGGGCGCGGTTGATGTCGAGGGACAAGTCAACGGCGGCGGATTCGTCGGAAAGGGCGCCGTCGAAGTCGTCGAGGTTTTCGAACTCTCGGCGCGAGCGATAGAACTCGCGCATCACGTTGCGGGCGATGCCATAGAGCCATGGCAGCGGGTTCTCCCCTGTCAGGGTGTCGAAGTTGGCCCAGGCGCGCGCGAAGACGTCGGCAGCCAGCTCCTCAGCGTACTCCTGCGGCACGCGACGCCGTAAGAACGCCAAGACGGCAGGATAATGCGCGCGAAAATGCCGGGAGAACTCCCGCTTTCGCGCGCCGGGCAAGGTTAAGACGGACAAATAAAACTCCACGAGCCTGCTGGAACATACTTCACATAGAGTATGTTGCAGCAGGCTCGGAATTATTACAGACTAGTGCGCGACTTTTTCTTTAACCGGAATCAGCACTGTCTTGACCAGAGAGGCGGCCATGCCTGCAGCGTCGACGTCGGTCTGCTGACTCGCGAGGATCAGCATTAGCAGGCCGACCGCTAGCGCCGGGTTGAGTCCGAGCAGCTTGGTGTCGGGCGCAGATGGTTTACTAGTAGACGATGGAACCGCTCGAACTCAGCGCGCTCACCGGCACGCAGTCCCGTACGTATGGCACCCGGAAGATCACCGACTCTATGGTGAACGCACCGGTCCATGTGGCGATCGCACTGTGGGACGAGCGCTGGGACTCGGCGCCGGGCGGCACTGTTGATGGCTGGGTCATCGCAGTAAACACCAGGCAGACGCGCTTCATACGCAAGGGCCAGACCAAGAGCGGCGACGTGGTGGAGATTGCCATCCGCGAATTCGAGAAGGCCACGAAGAACCTGAAGGGCCGAGTCTGGATTGTCACGGGGCGCCGGCAAAATGCGCTGCGGTCGGCGCTGGAACGGCGCGGTTATACGGTGACGGGTAGCTTTGCGGAGGAAAATAGGGCGTCGAAAAGCGCGAGCTCTGTGCGCCGCAAAGAAGCGGGCCTGACCGCGCGTAAGGCCAAGAAGTTGGGCGAGGCGCCGCGGAAGAAAGAGTCCACGCAGGTAGAGACCCCGAAGGCACATTGGTGGCCAAACTTCTCGCAGGCGTCATCATGGCCGGAGGGCGCCACGGTGCGCATTGCTACCGACGCCTCCTCCGACACCGTGTTCAAGGGCTCCATGTGCTTCGTGGCGGGCAATGGCGACTACCGGCTGCGCACCCGCGAGACTAAGGCGGGTACTGACGAGCTCGAGCTGGAGTCGCTGACCTTAGCGCTGAAGTACCTGCTCAAGGTGGGTGCAAAGAAAGCGATTATTGAAAGCGACTCGGTCGCGGCGCTCGAAGCAGTGGAGCAGTTACGCAATAAGCAGTCGAAGGCGGTGCGCTCGCGGCGGACGTGGCGCGGCGTAACGTCAGGTGCGCGGTCGCGTTTCCAGCAGGCCTGGAACGACGTCGAGGGCGAATGCGAGGTGGAAATCCGCCGCGTGCTTGGCCATGCGGGCGATCCGCTCAACCGCGCGGCGGACCAGATTGCGTACATGGGGCTGCGTGCGATTGCGCATCCGATGAAGCAGTCGCGGGCCACGCTGCAGGAGGGCATCACCAAGGCGCTGGCCAAGCTTCAGGCTTAGCCGCCAAAAGATGATCAGGCAGGCAAACGCCACCGCCCACAGCCAACGGCGTTCGTGCAGCTTATCGCGATAGATGACGGACATTAACAGGTACCACGCCGACGGGATAATAAAGAAGAGACTGGTTCCTGGGGCCGCGCTAAAGCCAGTAAATCCGATTAAAAGGAAAACGCTGACAGGCCAGCTTTCCACCAAGAAAATAGGTAAAACTTGCCATCCGCCTCTGTTGACTCTGGCTCGTTAGCTTCGGTTTGAGCTGGTACGGCTTCGCTTGGCTCGTCTACTGGCGCTGGTTGGAAAGACTGCGTTTGCGGGGCTGTTTTCGACGCTTTCGTGTTGGTCCCCCTCTACGGGTTTCCCTCTAATGGTCCCTTTACGAGAAGCGTTGGCGACGAATACGGCCCATTGGGTTTCATTACCCCCTAAAGAAACCCAACCAATGGGAGCCAACCAATGGGACCAGTCTGGGACGTGCGGAAACCTCAGAAGGCGAGGGTCAGAGTGAAGGCCAGAGCGGAAGCCAGGCCGCGCGGGGCCGCGGAGGTCAGAGCGGAGGCCAGGCCGCGCGGGGCGCTAGTGACCGCCGTTTCCGCCGGACGCGAAGGTGAAGGTATCGGTCTCACCGGAATCGCAGGTCACGGTGTAGGTGTGGTAGCCGTCGGCAGGACCGGGGCCGATGTTGTCCGGCGCGGTTACGTAGCCCACCAGTTGGCCAAGGTCAGCTGCCGGCGACATCACCGTCGTCGCACCCCACGACGTGGTCAGGTTCGCGCGAGTGCCCGGGCAGTTTGCCGCGATAAGCAGCTCCTGGCCCGGCCCCAGCTGACCGTCAACAGTACTGGTCAGCTGGGTGCCAGCGGTGGTCTTCGCATCCTCGCTGAACGGGTTGAAGCCGGTAGCAACTGCAGCGCCACCACCAGCCAAAATAGCGCAAGCGGCGGTAGCAGCAACGAGGGTCTTTTTCATGATGACTCCTTAACTAGGAAGTTGATGTTCACCTAGTTAGTTGCACTACCGCCGCGTTTATTACAGGCGACCAGAAAGGTTTTCCAGCCGCCAGTAGGAGGCTTAACCGGCGATTCGGCGCGCGCCGTCGCCAGGGCTGGCCACAAGGAAGGTCGGCGCCGGGAAGCCGCGCTCAGCCGCGGCAGCAGCGATTGCCTCCGCCGTCGACTCCACATCGGCACGCTTGACCAGCACAATCACCGCGCCACCGAAACCGCCCCCAGTCATACGCGCGCCCACCTCACCGGCCGCCACGAACGCGCAGTCCAGCTCCGGCGTGGTGACCTCGTACTGGTCGCGCAGCGAGATGTGGCTATCGCGCATGAGCTCCCGGAAACGGTCAAGGTTGCCGGCCTCCAAGTCGGAGGCAGCTTCCAAGGTGCGGGCGGTCTCCTCCACGACGTGGGCGACGCGGCGCTTAACGACGCCTTCATCCTCTCCAACTTCCCTTGCCCACCGGGTGGCATCCGCAACGGCATCGGGAATATCGCGGATAGTTCCGCCGCGGGCCTCAGAGCCCGCCAATGCAGACTGAACCGCATCGATGACGCCGCGGCGGGAAGCGTACTGGCCGTCGTTCAAAGAGTGAGGGGCGTTGGTGTCCGCAATCAGCAGCACCATGTCGCGCTCAGCAATGTTGAACGGCACGCGGCGCACCTCACCCGTGGAGAAGTCCAAGACGAGCGCTTTGCCCTTCTCCCCGAAGAGGCTCGCGTTCTGGTCCAAGCCACCCGTCGAGGCGCCCACGACTTCGTTCTCCGCGCGCATGCAGGCGAGAACCAGGCGGGTGCGGGCGGCGTCGTCAGGCGCGTGGCCTGTCGAAAGCTCGTAGGCCGCCACCGCCACCGAACACTCCAACGCCGCGGAGCTGGAGAGACCGGAGCCAACCGGAACGTCAGAGACAATCGCGATGTCGAGGCCCTCGCAGGAGGCTATGACGCCGTCCTCGAGGCTCGCCCACACGGAGCCGGCGACGTAGCCCGCCCAGGCATCCGGGGTACCGTTGGCCCAACCCGGGCCAACCTCATCCAGAAAAACGTCCACGCGGCGGACTTGGCCGCCAAACTCCGAGGCGATGCGCACGAGCCCATCCGAACGCGGAGCCACGGCCACGGCCGTGTTCTGCTCCAGCGCGAAAGGAATCGAGGCGCCGCCGGCATAATCGACGTGCTCGCCGATGAGGTTCACGCGGCCCGGCGCGGCCCACACACCAGCCGGTGCAGCGTCGAAGTTGGAGCGGAAGAGTGCGGTCGCGGCGTCGGCAAGCGCGGCGTCGGAGCGAGTGGAAATCCAGTTAAGCATCCCAGACCTCCTTGAAACGGGCGGCGATGCGCTCCGGGGTCGTGTCATTGATCCACACTGCCTGCGCGGACTCCGAGCCGGCGAGGTACTTCATGCGGTTCGGCGAGCGCATCAGCGAAAACAGCTGCAGGTGCATGCGCACGTCCCCGCGCAGCGTAGGGTCGGCCGGCGCGAGGTTCCAACCAGCGATGTACGGGGTCTTTTCCACGCCGTCGAAGAAACGGTCCACAGCGGTATACAGCTTCTTGAGCAGGGCGGCGAGGTCGTCGCGCTGCGCGCTGGAAAGCTCGGTGAAATCAGCCGCGTACTCGTTTGGCATGACCATGGCCTCCAGCGGCCACTTCGCGGCAGCTGGGACGAACGCGGTGAAGTGCTCGGTCTCGGCAATGATGCGCGTTCCCGCCTCGCGTTCCTTGTCCAAGATGTCCTGGAAAAGATCGCCCTCGTAGGCCTGGGAGCTGGCCACGATAGCCTGCATGCGCGGCGAGAGGAACGGGTAGGAATAGATCTGACCGTGTGGGTGCTGCAGGGTCACGCCGATTTCGGCGCCGCGGTTTTCAAAAGGGAAAACCTGGGCCACCTCAGGCAGCGCAGACAGCGCAGAGGTGCGGTGTGCCCACGCCTCGATCACGGTGCGGATGCGGCTGACCGGGAGATCCTTGAAGCTCAGCTCCGGGTCAGAAGTAAAGCAGACCACCTCGCAGCGCGCCTTGGCAGGCTTGCGCGGGACCAGGCCCATCTCGTCTACGTCTTCCTCGTAATCCTCCATGCCCATGGCAAAGGACGGGAAGCGGTTTTCGAAGACAACGACGTCATAAGAAGGCGAGGGAATCTCCGTAGGCAGCTGGCCCGGCAGCGTTGGGGCGAGCGGGTTCTCGTTGGCTGGCGGCATGAACGTGCGGTTCATGCGGTGAGCGGCAAAAGCCACCCAGTCACCAGTGAGCGGATCGCGGCGCATCTCTGAGGCCGGAGTGACCTGCGGCAGATCGCGGCTGTCTTCTAGGACGCGATCGGTGTGTGGGGTGTCGTCGAAGTAGATGATTTCGCGGCCGTCGGCAAGCGTCGCCTTGGTGATCTCTACCATTACTTGGCCTCCGTCAGCTTCGACTCGTCGATCTTGGAAGGGTCAACGATGATGGGGCGCAGCTTAGCCCACAGCATGAAACCTGCTGCTACGGCTGCCATGGCGATGCCCGCCCAGAGGTTGTCGGAAGAATCCTTCGCCATACCGGTTTCCGGGTTTACGCCTGGGTCGAGGGCAAAGGAGCAGATGATAAGCACGATGCCGTAGAGGCCAAGCAGGGCACCGATAACGTTGCGGAGATCGAAAGCGCCTGCATGCTGAGGAGAAGTCTTTTGAGTCATGATGGTTGCTCCTTTAGGCAAAGATGACGTTCAGGCCGATTGCAATGACCAAACAGATGACGCCGAGCGGAACGGTCTGCTTGTACCACGGAAGGTTCTTCTCGGTGTAATCCTCGAAGTGGTCCTTCGGCGTAACGGAAGAAACAAAGCCCACGAGCTCCTCGTCCGGCTTCGGCTGAGTAAACATGGTGACGATGATGGAGACGATGATATCTACCGTAAATGCCACGCCGGCGGCCACGAATGCGGTGCCCTGGCCTGGCAGGTTGAAGATGGAAGCCGTTGCGTCAGTAAAGGTTGCGATGTACCAGAAGGTAATTGCAGATGCGGTACCTGCAACGAGGCCGGACCAACCTGCGTGCGGGGTCATGCGCTTCCAGAACATGCCCAGGATGAAGGTGGCGAACAGCGGAGCGTTGAAGAAGCCGAACAGCGTCTGCAGGTAGTCCATGACGTTGCCGAAGTTCTGGGCCAAAAGTGCGGTAAAGACGGCCACGCCGGTGGCGACGACGGTCGCGATGCGGCCGAACTTCAGGTAGTAGCCATCCTCGCGCTCCTTAACCACGTAGGTCTGCCAAATGTCATAAGAGATAACGGTGTTAAAGGCCGAGATGTTGGCGGCCATTCCGGCCATGAAGGAAGCGAGCAGGCCCGCAATTGCGACGCCCAAAAGGCCGTTCGGGAGCAGGTCGCGCATCAGCAGCAGGATGGCGTCGTTTGGCTTGGCGGTCTCTTCCATCAAGTCAGCGACGGAGACGGAGGCAACCATGCCCGGGATAACCACGAGGAAGGGCACGAACATCTTCGGGAAAGCACCAATGATTGGCGTCTTGCGCGCTGCAGAGATCGACTCCGATGCCATGGCGCGCTGGACCTCGACAAAGTTGGTGGTCCAGTAACCGAAGGAAAGGACGAAGCCTAGGCCCAGGACGATGCCGATGACGGACCAGACCGGATTCTCGAAGCCGGATATATCAGTGCCCGGCCAGGTGTGGAAGTGGGAATCGTTCGCCACGGAATCCTTCAGCCCCTGCCAGCCGCCGACGCGGTTCAGGCCGATAATCGTCAGCGGTGCCAGCGCAGCGATGATGACGAAGAACTGCAGCACCTCGTTGTAGATGGCAGCGGACAAGCCGCCCAGGGTGATGTAGGACAGGACGATGATGCCGGCAACAACGAGCGCGACCCACATAGGCCAGCCCAGCAGAGCCTCGACGATGGTGGCCAGCAGGTACAGGTTCACGCCTGCGATAAGCAGCTGGGCTACGGCGAAAGAAATGGCATTGACCAGGTGCGCCGCGCTACCGAAGCGCTTGCGCATGAACTCTGGCACGGAACGCACCTTGGAGCCGTAGTAGAACGGCATCATCACGATGCCCAGGAACACCATGGCCGGGATAGCGCCGATCCAGAAATAGTGCATGGTCTGGAAGCCATACTCCACGCCGTTCGCGGACATACCGATGATCTCCACCGCGCCCAAGTTCGCCGAAACGAATGCCAGGCCGGTCACCCATGCGGGCAGTCCGCGGCCGGAGAGGAAGAAGTCGATGGAGGAGGAAACGCGGGCTTTGGCAGCCCAGCCGATTCCCAGGACGAAGAGGAAGTACAAGGCAACGAGCAGGTAGTCCACCCAGGTTGCGTCGAGTCTCAATACTGAAGGTTCCATGTGGAGAGCTTTCTTTACTAGATTGCGCTCAAGCGGAGCTCGTAGGCAATCGGTTGATGTGCGTTAATTTCGGCAAGGTCGATGCCACTGCGCAGTGCGTTCGGTGGAGCGCTCATGGGTTCCACTGCGAGTGCACGGCCGCGGCCGGGGTAGTTGTCCGGGGTATACATCTGTACCCAGTCAAGGCCCGGCCCCATTGCAAGGCGAACGCCTTTGCCTGCGGAAACGTAATCCGCCGTGAGGGGCCCCTGTCCGCGGAAGCAATCATCCCAAGCCACGTCAGCGATACGCTGCTGCTTGACGACGACGCTTTCCACCACGCCCGTGGGCAAGTTCCGGGTATCAAGAAGGTGGTGTTCGGTGACGCCGAGACTAAGAATTGAGGCGTCGGCAGCCGCGCCGCGGGCAGAAAGATAGGTATGAAGGCCAAACGCGAAGGGGCAATCCTGCTCCGCGCGGGCCTCAAAGCGGGCGTGAAGCCCAGTTTGATCGAGGCTGTAAGTGGCGGTGAGCTGAATGGGCCACGGCCAAGGGGCCTCGATCTGGGTGGTGAGCTGAACTTGGTTCACGCAGTAGCGCTTTAATTCCCAAGCCTTGTCGCATACAAAGCCATGGATGGCGTTGTTGCGCTCAGGCTCGTTGACGGGCAGACAGTAAACGCTCCCCCGCCAGTTAAAACGACCATCTGCAGTGCGGTTAGGCCACGGGGCAAGAACTACGCCGGCGCACATGGGCGGGAGATCCTGATAAGTCTCCACCAGCGGCTCGCCGACGAAGGTCAGCGATTTAATACCGCCGCCGAAGCTGGCAATTTCCGCCTCGTATGCGCCATGCGCTATCCGGTAAGTAGGTGCCTGACTGGTCATAACCTAAGGCCTTCCTTTTCCGTGTGTAACTCACTACGTGGCTTAGGTTAAGACGCTGCTCAAACGCTAGTCAAACGTTTGCATAAACTTGCATAATGAATTTGCTAACGTCCAAAAGCGCTGATGACTGGTAATAAACGGCGCCACATAATCCGTGCCGCGGAGTGCGGAGTGGCAAGGACCTCACGCAAATAGTTTTCTGGTTTTAGCGCCCATGGCGTGAAAGCAGGATGCACGCGAATCGGGATTCCGAGGTGCCACGACCACAGCTTGGTACGCAGTGCATGGAAATCACTGGTGACTACATCGAAGTAAGGCGGCTTGCTCATCGCATAGGCATTTTCGAGGTTCTCATTAGTGCTCGTGGCACGTGGCTCGACGATTATCTTCTCGCGCGGGACTCCCCTGCCCACCAAATACTCGGCCATGACTTCGGCCTCGCCATAACCGGAGACGATGATGTCTTGTCCCCTCCAAATACGAAATGCGTGCTCGAGCCTGCGCTCAAGCATGGGGCCAGGCACTCCGCCTTGCACGCGGGCTCCAAGGACCAAAATGGGGACTAAGCTAGGGCCGAACATAGTGCAAAAGCCTAATTGAGAAAGGACTTCCGTGGCCACACCGACTTTGAAGGACCTCGCCGCGGCCACGGGGGTTTCCATCTCCACCGTCTCCCGCGCGCTGGCCAATCACCCTGCGATTTCTCCGGCGACCACGCAAAAGGTCAAGGCTGCGGCCGAGCAACTGGGCTATCGCCCAAATGCGCAGGCACGCGCGCTGCGCGGTTCACGCTCCGATGCTATCGGCGTGGTGATTCCGAACCTGGCGGATCCTTATTTCGCACTCATTGCTGCCGCGATTGAGGCCGAGGCCGAGCGCGTTGGCATCGCCGCCATCATGACCACCTGCTCTGAGTCACCTAAGCACTTAGCCAAAGCACTCGACGCACTGACATGGCGGCAGGTAGACGGCATCATCACCGTCCCGGTTGAAGGCGCCGAAGCAGCGCTAAAAGACGCCGCGAAATCCCGGCCGCTGCTGCTCATCGACCGCGAGCTGCCGCCCTTCCCTGCCGTTGCCTCAGACCCGCGCCCGGGCATGTTCGCGGCATTAACGCAGCTGCGTCAAAAGGGTCACCGCGTGGTCGGCTATATTCCAGGCCCGCAGCAAACTTCTACGGGCAGGCAGCGGCTGAAAGTCTTCCGCGGTGCAAGCAGCGAGTTTTCCACGCATTATGCACAAGGCGGCTTCCGCCGCAAGGACGGCTACGTGGGAGCACTAGAGCTCTTTGAAAAGGGCGTTACCGCCATCGTGGCGGGTGATTCCATGATGACGGCTGGTGCGCTGGCCGCCTGCTATAACGCCGGCAAGGCCATCAGTGAAGACATCGCGTTGGTGGGCTACGACGACTTAAATCTCTTCCGCCTGCAACCGGTGCCGATCTCGGTGGTGGACCAGGACATGGCGGCGCTGGGCCGGCTAGCAGTCCAGCACCTGACCAAGGCGATTACGCATAACACAACACCGACCGGGGTAAAGATTCCTACCTCTTATATCCCCCGCGTTTCCACCGCCCGGCAGTTCTCCTAAGGGCGGTAGCTCCAGGAAATCGCCTATTCCCCCAGCAGCTGGGCGCGCAGGTTTGCGTCCTTCTTCTCCACCTCGGCGGCCATATTTTCTTGGTACTGCGCCATCTTCTCGGTTAGTTCGGGTTCCCCTGCGCCGAGGATACGAACGGCAAGAAGGCCCGCGTTCTTAGCGCCGCCGATAGACACGGTCGCCACCGGCACGCCACCGGGCATCTGCACGATGGACAGCAAAGAGTCCAGGCCATCCAAGTCCTTCAGCGCGCGCGGAATGCCGATGACCGGAAGCGGAGTCGCCGCAGCAACCATGCCCGGCAGGTGCGCAGCACCGCCGGCGCAGGCGATGATGGCCTTCAGGCCACGCTTATGCGCGTCCTTGGCATAAGAGAGCATCTTTTCTGGAGTGCGGTGTGCACTGACGACGCCCACCTCGAAAGGCACGCCGAACTCCGCCAAGACTTCGGCAGCAGGTTTTACGGTAGGCCAATCTGAATCAGAGCCCATGATGAGGCCAACGAGCGGTTCCATATCTTCTCCTAGGTGGTTGTTACTGGGGGCAGCAAGAAGGTTGCGGGAATCTGCGGAACAATTATGCAGGCAGAGCTTTTAGAGCCAGGCCGCGTGCACGAGGAAGTGCGCAGCGTCTGCCGCGATGTGGCGGGTTTGCTCGACGTCCTCACCCACGACGTTGACGTGGCCAATCTTACGGCCGGCGCGGTGATCCTTGCCATAAAGGTGAATCTTGGCCTGCGGGTAACGCTCCATCACGGCACGTACGCGTTGCGGCATTGGCATTTCTGGATCTTCCGGGCCACCAAGGACGTTAGCCATGACGGTTACGGGAGCAAGCGCTGTGGTCTCACCGAGCGGCAGATCCAAGACTGCGCGTAGGTGCTGCTCGAACTGAGAGGTAACGGAACCGTCCTGGGTCCAGTGCCCCGTGTTGTGCGGACGCATCGCGAGCTCATTTACAGCAATATCTTCTACTGCCCCATCGCTTGGGAAACCAGCAGCGGAGGCTGCGGCAGCCGAGGCCGCGCTACCCCAGTTGTCCACTTCAGCGACGGAGTAAGCAAAGAGTTCAACTGCCAGCACGCCTGTCACTCCTAGCTGGGTGGCCACTAGCTCGCCGACCTCGGCGGCGCGCTGCGCCAGCTCTGGGCTCAGGCCCGGCGCGGGTGCGAAGGCCTCGGCGCAGATTCCATCACGCTGCACGGATTGGGTAATCGGCCAAGCCTTCACCTCACCGGAAGGACGGCGGGCGACTAGAACCGAGAGCTCGCGGGTGAGGTTAACCTTCTCCTCTACCATCAAAGGCGTGCCGGCTTCCAGAAGCTCAGCGACCAGGGAATCCAGCTCCTCTGCAGCGGGGAACCACACGCCGTGGCCGTCGTATCCACCGCGACGCGCCTTCAAGCAAACGCGGCCTTCTACAAGCTCGGCAAAATTACGCGCATCCTCAACAGAGGCGATTTGTGCAAAACGCGGAACCGGTGCGCCCAGCTCCGCCAGCTTTTGGCGCATAAAGAGTTTGTCCTGGGCATACAGGAGCGCGGAAGGCTGCGGCTGGACGTTATAGCCGGCGTCGATAAGCGCTTGCACGTGCTCGGTGGGCACGTGCTCGTGCTCGAAGGTCAGCGCATCGGCATCTTTGGCTGCAGAAACCAGCGTCTCGTAGGCATGGTAATCACCCAAGACCACGTCTGGAATGACCTGCGCTGCGGACTGCTCCTGCGAGGAGGCAAGAATGCGCAGGTGGATGTCGAGCTCGGCGGCAGCCGGCTGCATCATGCGTGCGAGCTGGCCGTCGCCATAAACGGTAACGATGGGCTTTGCTGTATGACTCACCCATCCAATACTAGCCTTAACCTTATGATCGTCAGGCATACCATCTTCCAGAACTCCCTCCTGGCCGCTCTGTTGGACGGCATTTATGACGGCGAAATGACCATTGGTGAGCTGCTCGGCAAGGGCAACTTTGGCATCGGTACCTTCGATGCGCTCGACGGCGAAATGTTGATTCTCGACGGCATCTGTTACCAGCTGCGCGGCGACGGAACTGCCACCATCGCGGACCTGGACCAGGGAACGCCCTTTGCGGTGGCCACCAATTTCGTACCCCGCATCAAAGTGCAAGCACCGCGCGGAATGCGCCGCGAAGAGCTTTCGGCCTTCGTCGATGAAGTCGAGCCTTCCGCCAACTACATGTACGCGGTGCGGATAACGGGGCGCTTCGAGTCAGTGCGCACGCGCACCGTGGTCAAACAGTCCAAGCCCTACCCGCCCATGGCGCAGGCGGTGGGCGGCGATAAGGAGCTGTACTTTGAAAACGTCGAGGGCATCATCGGTGGTTTCCGCACCCCAGTGTTTGAAAAGGGAATCTCGGTGCCAGGCTGCCACGTTCACTTTATCGACGCCGCGCGTTGCTCCGGCGGGCACGTACTGGACTACGTCGTCGACGAAGCCACCATCGAGCTCTGCCCCGGCACGGATCTTGAAATGCGGCTGCCGCTTACCCAGGAATTCAAGCAAGCCAACCTCGCCCCGGCTGACCTTGACCAACAGCTGCATACAACCGAAGTCAAGAAGTAGGATTCACGGCGAGATCCGCAAATAGCCGGCTGCAACCGCCGTTTAAAGCAACGGCCGCTTAAAATAGTGGAGCCTCGTTGAGAATTTCTTCTACGCGTTTGGCCCTGGGGATGGAAGAGAAATACATTGGCCGCTCATAACCGTGGATGGCCAGCGAGATCCCACCGCGGCGCCGCCTAGCACCGCGAATATCCTGCAGCGGGATGGAATCAATGTGCCCTCCCTCGCGGGCGATAACGCGCAGGTTAGTAACGATGAAGCGGCGCCGGCGCGCGCGGTACAGCGGCATACCGAAACGCCACAGCGATAGCAGCGCCCAGATTAAAACGATGCCGTTACGCAGGTTTCTATCTAGGCCGTGGACATCCGCCCAGCCGATGCCCATCCATGCCACGCCGGTAATGAGGATGAGCTCAAGGAAAGGAAAGATCAGCGCGCGAAACGGCGCTGTCATATCCACGCGGACTACTTCGCCGCGCCCCATCTTCATCAGTCCCATAGGGGTGCATGATACCCGCCGGAGACGGCGAAGGACTTCAGCAACGTGGCCTATTCCGCGGCTGAAATCACCAACGGCGATTCCTACACCGTCACCATCGGCGGCACTGTCGCTGAGGCGATTGCCGGTGAGGTCTCCCAGGGAATAGGCGGCGGTCCGATGAGCGGACAGTGCCCCTAAATAGACGCAATTTGCCAAATAGGAATGCCTACCACGCTCTGCGGCGGGCCCTATTTGGCAAATTGTGCTTTAAAGCGCCCCGCCACTCCACTCAGCGCAGCAACGAGTCACTACTGCACGGGACGCAGGTGGGTGACATCACCTGCCGAGTAATATTCGCCGCCGACGTTGATGCGGCCGTCGTCGCCAATGCCCTCGACGACACCCACGACGTCGCCAGTCGGCGCTTCAAGGCGAACTTCCTGGCCGATCGATGAGCACACCGCACGGTAATCCGCCATGAGCTGTGGGTCTTGGTTCTCCCACTGGGTGATGCGACGACGCAGATTCTTGAGCAGGGCAATCGCCAATTTCGTGCGATCCGTATCGCGACCTTCCAGCATGAGCGAGGTGGCCTTTTCGATAGGCAGCTGCTCTCGAGTAAGCGTGACGTTCAGGCCCATGCCCACAACCACGCGCGCGGAAGGCGCAGGCGCGGCCTGCGTTTTCGGGGCGACCTCAGCCTTATTGACTTCAGCCTTGTTTACTTCCGCCTTGTTTACCTCAGCCTTGCTGACTTCGATCTTGGGCGCGGACTTGAAGGCGGCACCCACGGGGCCAGCCTCGGCAAGGATGCCGCAGAGCTTATTGCCATTGATGTGAACGTCGTTCGGCCACTTCAGAACGGAGCCCTCGACGGTGTCGGTGACGGCCAGGCCCGATGCCAGTGGCAGGGTGCCTAGGTGCTCGAGAGAATCCGGAAGGATAAGAACAGAAAAAATAAGCTGCGAACCGGCAGGGCTTACCCAGGTCCGACCTAACCGGCCCTTGCCGGAAAACTGCTCGTTGGTCAGCAACACCGTGCCATCGGCAACGTTTTCAGCCTTCATAAGATCGGTGTTGGTTGAGCCGGTCTGCTCAACATATTCAACTAGAGCAAAGTCATCCGCCAGCGCGGTACGAATGCATTCAATATCAAGTGCTGCTGTCATGCCCTATGAGAGTACTCGACTATGCCGCATGCAGTTTACACGCAGCACAAAGGCTAGAACCAGTTTGGCTTATGCAGGATTTCCTGCGCGGACCTTTCATCCAAGCAGCTAGTCAAGACTGCCTGCGGCAGCGCCTTTTCCACCTGTTCCGGGGAGATGGTTATGCCGCGGTTGCCCGGCAGCCATTCCACGGTGTCAACAATGAGCTTGTCGTAGATAAAACGCTTATCCCCCGTCAGCGAGCGGCCATCGCCTTCCATGACGACGGTGTAGCGAATTTCAGGATCCACCCATTCACAAACCCACTGGCCATATTCAGTGACCTCAGAATCGGAGATGTTAAGCCCCGCGGCAGTAAGACTGTCCTTCATAAGGGCGCGATCGAAGTGGCCGTTTTCTTCCAAATAGCCGCGCGCAGCGTTGGCGTCAGCCTGCTCACCGAAGATCTTTTTGAAAGTGGTATCGCGCGGTGCGGGTGTCGCAGAGCTGGAAGGCTTTTCCGATTCTTTCGTCGGCTCGCTACTCGGCGCGGCAGAAGTTTGATCGGATTCGGAAGAAGTCTGGGATGCGGCGACGGTGGTCATTGGTGCGGCAACGTCCTCAGAAGCAGCGCCGGAGCAGCTGGCTAAGGGGAGAACAAAAAGGGGGACAAAGAGAGGAATAAGCTTTTTCATGGCGCCAACCAGCATATGTGATTTAGCGGGGGTGCTAGTGTAGGCGCATGGCAAAGGTCACTTTTGAAAAGGTCAACATCACCTACCCCAACGCCGCAGCCCCCACGGTCAAAGACCTTGACCTGGAAATCGCAGACAGCGAATTCTTGGTGTTGGTCGGCCCCTCAGGCTGCGGAAAGTCCACGACGCTTCGTTCGCTTGCAGGTTTGGAGCCGACCTCGAGTGGCCGCATCTTGATCGACGATAAAGACGTCACCGGTTTGGAACCTGGCGATCGCGATATCGCAATGGTCTTCCAGAACTACGCCCTTTATCCGCACCTCACCGTGGCTGAGAACATGGGTTTCGCGCTAAAGCTGGCGAAGATGCCAAAGGATGAGATTAAGAAGAAGGTAGAAGAAGCTGCCGATATCTTGGGCCTTAGCGAGTACCTGGACCGCAAACCGAAGGATCTTTCCGGTGGTCAGCGCCAGCGCGTGGCCATGGGCCGTGCCATCGTGCGTAATCCAAAGGTCTTTTTGATGGATGAGCCTTTGTCCAACCTTGACGCCAAGCTGCGTGTGCAGACCCGTTCGGAGCTAGCCAGCCTGCAGCAACGCCTCGGCACCACCACGGTTTATGTCACGCACGACCAAGTTGAAGCGATGACCATGGGTGATCGCGTTGCTGTGCTCAAAGATGGCGTCCTGCAGCAGGTGGCGTCCCCGCGTGAGCTTTACGACGCCCCGGTCAACGAATTCGTCGCCGGCTTCATCGGATCGCCTGCGATGAATATCTTTGACTACGACGGTGGCCGCATCGGTATTCGCCCAGAAGACATGCGCATCATCGACGGCCCGGTCGGCATCCCCGGCACCGTCGACATCGTCGAGGAACTCGGCGCCGAGTCCTTCGTCTATATCAATGTGGGCGAGAAGCGCTTCGTGGCCCGCGCTGACAAGGGCCGCACTCCACAGCGCGGCGAGGAAGTCCTTCTCTCCTTTGATGCGAAAAATGCACACCATTTCGACCCCGAAACGGGCGAACGCATCGAGCGCTAATCCAAACTGCAAAGAGTTGTTGGGGGTACTCGCCACCCCCAACTTTTCCTTTTCTGCAGGCCTTTTGCAGGAAGGCTCATTTCTACCTAGTGAATTAGGTCAAAAATTCCACGAAGTGTGGACACTGTAACTTATTTTTAAGGCACAAGAAGTTTTCCGAAAGGTTTATTGCCCATGAAGAAGTCCGTACTTCGCTCTCAACTTCGTACCGTCCAGAAGGGCGCCGTCGTAACCACCGCTGCTCTCGCGCTGGCTCTGGCAGGCTGCTCCTCCAACGAAGGCTCATCCGATTCCGCCGCACAGGGCTCCGTAGACGGTGCCGACGGCCGCGGCCCTATCACCTTCGCGATGGGTAAGAATGACACTGACAAGATCCAGCCGATCATTGAAAAGTGGAACAAGGAGCACCCAGAAGAAAAAGTCACCTTGAAGGAGCTGGCCGGTGAGGCTGACGCACAGCGCGACACCTTGGTTCAGTCCCTGCAGGCAGGCAACTCTGACTACGACGTCATGGCACTCGACGTCGTCTGGACCGCAGAGTTCGCAGCCAACCAGTGGCTCGCGCCGCTGACCGATGACCTTGAGGTTGATACCGATGGTTTGCTGGATTCCACCATTGAGTCTGCAACCTACAACGACACCCTCTACGCACTGCCGCAGAACACCAACGGCCAGCTGCTGTTCCGTAACACCGACTTGGCAGACAAAGCTCCGGAGAAGTTCGCTGATCTGAAGTCCGCGTGTGAGGCGCTCAAGAAGGACACCTCCTGCCTGACCACCCAGCTCAAGCAGTACGAGGGACTGACCGTTAACACCGCCGGCTTCATGGAGGGCTGGGGCGGCTCCGTTCTTTCTGATGATGGCGCTCCTTCCGTGGATTCCGCAGAGTCCAAGGCCGGCCTGCAGGCGCTTGTCGACGCTTATAAGGACGGCGTCATCTCCAAGGACTCCACCGCCGCCACCGAGGAGGAGACCAATCTGGCCTTCACCGAGGGCAAGTCTGCTTTCGCAATCAACTGGCCTTATATGTACACCAACGCTGAAGATGCGGGCGTGAAGTTCGAAGTCCAGCCGCTGGTGGGCAAGGACGGCGTCGGTGGTTCCACCCTGGGTGGCTACAACAACGGCATCAACATCAACTCTGAGAAGAAGGCCACCGCGCTGGACTTCATGAAGTTCATCATCAACGAGGAAAACCAGAAGTCCTTCGCTGAGGCTTCCTTCCCGCCGGTTCTGGCTTCCGTCTACGATGACCCAGCCCTCATTGAGCAGTTCCCGTACCTGCCAGCTCTCAAGGAATCCCTCGAGAACGCAGCGCCGCGTCCGGTTTCCCCGTTCTACACCGCTATTTCCAAGGCCGTGCAGGATAACGCTTATGCAGCTTTGACCGCTGACAAGTCCGTGGACGATGCAACCAAGGACATGAAGGCCGCCATCGAGGCTGCTTCCCAGGGATAAATTTTAAGCTCCTTGCAGCTCCTTTCTTCTTGTAGGAAGGCTCAAGAAGGAGGTGCCATGCGGGGCGTGGGTGAGCTTGTGTGCTCGCGCACGCCCCGCATTGTCTTTGATGTCAGGCACACCAGTTAGACTCTTACCCAACCAGTTAATCTCCAGCAGAAAGGCGTCCCCAGCGTGGCAGTAACAACGCCCACCGCCATGAAGCGCAAGCAGAATTTGCATGCCGCGGGACTTATCGCGCCGGCTCTCCTTGTGCTCGCCGTCGTCATCGGTTACCCAATCTTGCGTGCCATCTGGCTTTCTTTCCAGGGAAACCGCCACCTCAACCCCAAGACGGGAATCTTTGAAGAAGGCGGCTTTGCAGGCCTTGAGAACTACCTGTACTGGATCAATAACCGGTGTGTTTCCGGCACTGGGCAGATAGCGCAATGTCCTCCGGGCGTGATTGCCACGGATTTCTGGCCGGCGCTGAAGATCACGCTGTTTTTCACCGTGGTCACCGTCCTGCTTGAGACCATCCTCGGTATGTTCATGGCCATCATCATGAATGGCGAGTACAAGGGCCGCGGCCTAGTGCGCGCCGCAGTCCTAGTGCCGTGGGCTATTCCTACTGCCGTTACAGCAAAGCTGTGGCAGTTCATGTTCGCACCAGATGGCATCGTTAACTCCCTGCTCGGCACCGACATCGCTTGGACCACCGATCCTTTCTACGCACGTCTGGCAGTCATCATCGCTGATGTGTGGAAGACTGCCCCTTTCATGGCCCTGCTTATCTTGGCAGGCCTACAGATGATTCCGCGGGATGTCTACGACGCAGCCCGCGTCGACGGCGCAAGCCGAGTACAAACCTTTTTCAAGATCACGCTGCCGCTGGTGCGCCCGGCGCTGATGGTTGCGATTTTGTTCCGCACGCTCGACGCACTGCGCATGTACGACCTTCCTGTCATCATGATTTCGGCTTCTTCCAACGCCCCTACTGCCACTATCTCCCAGCTAGTGGTTGAGGATATGCGCCAAGGCAACTTCAACTCGGCTTCTGCGCTGTCCACTCTCATCTTCTTGCTCATCTTCGTCGTGGCCTTCATTCTGGTTCGCTTCTTGGGGGCCGATGTTTCTGGCAGTAAGCGCGGTGCGAATAGGAAGGCGGCCAAGTAATGAAAAAGTTCGGACACTACGCAGGCATCATCTTCATCATGTTCTGGGGGCTTGCGCCCTTCTACTGGATGGTCATTACTGCGCTTCGCAATAAAGACCACACTTTCGACACCACGCCGTGGCCTACCCATGTCACCTTGGAGAATTTCCAGGATGCACTGGCTACTGATAAGGGCAATAACTTCCCTGCCGCTCTCGGAAATTCCATGGTCATTTCGCTGGCCACCACCGCCATCGCGGTCGCAGTAGGCGTATTCACTGCTTATGCTTTGGCGCGCTATAACTTCCCCGGCAAGGGCATCGTTACCGGCATAATTCTGGCGGCTTCCATGTTCCCCGCCATCGCCTTGGTTACCCCGCTTTTCCAGATGTTTGGCAACCTCGACTGGATCGGCACCTACCGCGCGATGATCATCCCGAATATTTCCTTCGCGCTGCCGCTGACGGTTTATACCTTGCTAAGCTTCTTCCGGCAGCTGCCCTGGGAGCTAGAGGAAGCCGCCCGCGTCGACGGCGCTTCCCGCAGCCAGGCTTTCCGCCTGGTTCTGCTCCCGCTCGCGGCACCGGCACTGTTTACCACCGCCATCATTGCTTTCATCACCACGTGGAATGAGTTCATGTTGGCGCGCCAGCTCTCGAATGATTCCACTGAGCCGGTCACCGTGGCCATCGCCCGCTTCTCCGGCCCTTCCGCGTTCGAATACCCTTATGCCGCTACCATGGCCGCCGGCGCGCTTGTCACTATCCCGCTCATCATCATGGTGCTCATCTTCCAGCATCGCATCGTCGCCGGTCTCACCGCCGGAGGTGTGAAGGCCTAATGCTTAAAAACTTAGGGTTTGCCGCTATTTCTGCTTGTCTAGCTTTGGCCAGCGCTGCGTGCGCGCCTTCGGAGGAGGAACAAGTCGCAGCAAGCCAAGCTGAGTCCGCGGGCATGCCTGCCCCACTCATCTTGAGCACAGAGGAGCTATCTGGTCAGACCATCGACCTAAAAATCGATGAGTTCCTCGTCATCACCGAGTCCACAGGTCTCGATGCCGAGGTTAGCAATCCCGAAGTCGCTGAATTTTCCCCGGCACACACTGATGGCGCCACGGAACACAACGCCAGCGTTCGCGCATTAAAGGAAGGCGCTACCGCCATCCAATTGTCCGACGGAACCGCGTTCAACCTCAAAGTCAGCTAATGCGTCGGGCTTTATTGTGGGACACTGCTCTAGGCTTTGTTGGCTTCTTTGCCTTCCTTGCCTTAATCCAAGCAGTAATCAATCTCTTCTCTGTCTCTCCCGCCATCTGGCCCGGTTTATTGGCCGGCGGCCTATGCACCATTGAATATCTACTCTGGCGCGCAAAAAGAAAGGACCTCGCATGAATTGGTACGAAAACGCCATCTTCTACCAGGCCCTCGTCGGCTCTTTTAAGGACGCGGGTCCCAGCGGCGGCCAAGGCGTCGGCACGCTCCAAGGCGTCATCGAAAAGCTTGACTATCTACAGTGGCTCGGCGTCGATTGTCTCTGGCTTTCGCCTTTCTACGCCTCCCCTTTGAAGGATGACGGCTACGACATCGCCGATTACTACGCCATCCACCCCGATTACGGCACGATGGAAGACTTCGAACAGCTCGTAGCCGAAACCCACAAGCGCGGCATGCGTTTAATGACGGACCTCGCTCTCAATCACACTTCTACCGAGCACGAATGGTTCCAAGCGTCCCGCCGCGATCCTGCGGGCCCTTACGGCGATTACTACGTGTGGGGAGACGATCCGAACCGGTATCCCGAAATCCGCATCATCTTCACCGACGTCGAAGATTCCACTTGGGCCTGGGATGAGGTGCGCGAGCAGTACTACTTCCATCGCTTCTACTCGCACCAGCCGGATCTCAACTATGACAATCCTGCAGTCCACGAGGAAGTCTTCCGCATCGTTTCTTTCTGGATGGACAAGGGCCTAGACGGCTTCCGCTTGGACGCCATCCCCTATCTCTATGAGCGTGATGGCCAGGGAGGCGAATCTCTTCCGGAGACCATCGCGTTCGTCGAGAAGCTACGTGCCTTCATGGATGAGAACTATCCGGAGGCTGTCATGGTGGCCGAAGCCAACCAGCCGCCGAAAGAAACCATGGAGTTCTTCGGCACCGGCAATCGCGTCCACATGGTCTTCAACTTCCCCCTGATGCCGCGTATCTATGAGGCACTTGCGCTTGGCGACGCCACCCCCCTCTACGCCATCATGGATGAAATCCCCGAGCTACCTGCCGGCTGCCAGTGGGGCACCTTTCTGCGCAACCATGACGAGCTAACGCTCGAAATGGTCGACAATGCCAGCCGCGAGCTAATGTATCGCCATTACCTTCCGGATGAGCAGATGCGTGCCCACGTGGGTATTGCCCGCCGCTTGGCTCCGCTTCTGGGAAATGACCGGCGCAAGATTGAGCTTTTCTTCTCGCTTTTGCTTTCCATGCCGGGTTCGCCTTTCTTCTACTACGGCGATGAAATCGGCATGGCGGATTCTCCTTCACTTCCAGACCGCGACGCAGTGCGCACCCCTATGCAATGGGCCCCTGGCGACGGCACTGGCTTCACCACGGCCCCGCACCCGCGCCGCCCAATCGTGGGCGGCACGAAGATCAACGTCGAAGAGCAAAAAACGGATCCGACATCGCTGCTCAATACCGTGCGCGAACTCATTGCCCAGCGAAAGGCCTTCCCCGAGCTAGCAAGCGCCCCCTTCGAGGCGGTTGAAACGGGCGAAGCAGGCATCTTTGCGTTCCAGCGGGGCGGCCTTCTGTGTCTGCACAACTTCACCGCGGACACCGTCGATCTGGGCCCGGTGGAATTAGGGCCATTTGGCTACGCTTGGCTGCCCATCGAGGACCAATAAGCCAGTGAATAAATAGGACTGAATAAATAGGACCTAAACGGAAAATGAATATCAGTCGGGGGTGCACTCCCCCGCCTTAGGTAAACAATAGGTTAACGCGATATGTATACAGCGGGAATCTTCACCAAAGACCGACTATCTAATGACTTAAATACCGAACATAAAGCGCAAAACCCAAGGTCATGGCAACCATTGAGAGATTAGACCCAATCCCATGAGGGGTTTACTCTATACCGTTGTTAGTTAGGAACGCGGTTGCGACACTGTCGCCGAGTTTGATCTCGGCCGTCACGCCACGCTCCCTCGCTCGAGAAGAACCGAAGAACCTTGGAAAGGGGTCGCGCCCGTGACAGCGACACTAATCATCTTGGCCATCGTGATCGTCACTGCCCTTGCCTTTGACTTCACCAACGGCTTCCACGACACCGCTAACGCAATGGCCACCTCCATTGCCACCGGCGCCCTAAAGCCATTTACCGCAGTCACCATTTCCGCATTGCTCAACCTGCTCGGCGCCTTTCTTTCCGTTCATGTTGCCGCAACCGTGGCAAAAGGCATCGTCAACCTTGATTCCTACGATCTCTCTGTCGCAACCGATGGAGAAGCACTCCTAATGGTCGTATTCACCGGCCTCATTGGCGGCATCTTCTGGAACCTATTTACATGGCTCCTCGGAATGCCATCCTCTTCTTCCCACGCCCTTTTCGGCGGCCTCATCGGTGCAGCCTTTGCTGCCCTCGGCAGCGGCGGCGTTGCATGGTCTTCCATCGCCGGCAAAATCATCATCCCAGCAATCGCATCCCCTTTCATCGCCGCCATGGTTTCGGCCTGCGGCACCGCGCTGGTCTACTGGGTTACTAACACCATCCCGGAGCGCGTAAAGAACGAGCACTTCCGCCACGGCCAGATCGTCACCGCATGCCTAGTTTCCCTGGCACACGGCGCAGGCGACGCACAGAAGACCATGGGCGTAATCTTCTTGGCCCTCGTCGCAGCTGGTGAGGCAAATGCCGATCAGCGCATCCCAACCTGGGTCATCATTGCCTGTGCAGTGGCAATCGCAGCCGGCACCATGTCTGGCGGCTGGCGCGTCATCCGCACCCTGGGCAAGGGCTTGGTGGAAATCGAGTCCCCACAGGGTATGGCCGCCGAGGCTTCTTCCGCAGCCATCATCCTCACCTCCGCCGCTGGCGGCATGGCACTGTCTACCACCCACGTTTCCACCGGTTCCATCCTCGGTACCGGCCTGGGCAAGAAGGGCGCACAGGTCCGCTGGGGCGTTGCAATGCGCATGGTTTCCGCATGGCTAATCACCCTGCCTTGCGCTGCTGCAGTCGGCTTCGCCACCTGGTGGATTGCACGCCTGGTTAGCGGTGCAACCAACACCCTGACTGGCGCCATCGTCGACGCCATCATTTTGCTCGCCATGGTCGCCGTAATCCTGCTGCGCGCTCGCCGCAACCCAGTGGATGCATCCAACGTCAACGATGACTGGGACGCTGACGCTGAGTCTGTTGACTCCTCCATGCAGGCTCACGACAAGGTTGCCGCCGGCGTTGCCACCGGCAACGCTCCGGGCGCCGCGAATGGCGCACACGGCGTCGTCGACGACGCTTCCAGCTCCGCCCACGAAGTCTCCCAAGGAAAGTAGGAATCGCCATGACCGCAATGGAAATTCTCGTCGCTATCACCCGCGTCGCCGGCTTGGCACTAGCCTTCGGCGCTGGCATCCCGCTCCTTTTCGCCTTGGGCATGCGTTGTATGACCGGTGACCCAATCCGCAACAGCGACGGCGTCATCGTCGGCGACACCGAGGCCTCCGCCCAGATGAAGGTTTTGGGCTGGACCGTCTACGCAGTCTTGGGCGTAATCATCCTGATTGCCATCTCTTGGATTGCTAAGGATTCGATTCACAATTACTTCGGAATTGAGCTCTTCCCGGGTCTTTCCAGCAAGCATTAAGACAGGACTTAAAACAAAGTTCCTCAAGCGTTAAGTTAACGAAAAGTTAACTAACACGGAACTAAAGGTTGCTAAACTAGCGGACCGAGCGTACCATCGAGTACTTATCAGCTCGTCCGCTAGTTTCTTTGTTTTTACCTACATTTATTTTCCCTACCCCTAGCGGCCGAAGATTCATTGTCCAGATCGAAAGAAGGTGAGCATCAATGAATACCATCAACGGACTGATTAACTCGTTCGCAACCACATTCAAGAGCGCCACCGGCACGGGCCTTGACGCCTTGGACGCAACCCCTATGGAAGCCCTCGTCACCGAGGAGCTCGTCAACCGTGGCACCACACCGGCCACGACGGATGACATCATTTCCGTATTCAACTCCATCGCCGGCCGCGCACCGCGCACCGAAGAGGTCTACGAGGTGGAGCTCTTCCTCATGGATTTCGGCCTCGCAGCCTAAATCCCCCCAGCCCCAAACCGTAAAGTGCCTAGCTTTTCTACGAAGGAAAGCTAGGCACTTTTCTTTGCCCCACATCACTTAGCAGCACAAACTAGTTTTGTGAGGGAAATCACCTGTGTTTCGAGGTGTAAAACCACGAGGGCATTCTTTAAACTCTGAAAACATGACTATTTCCTCACATTTGACCTCCCTCGAGGATGAGCAAGCTGCCACCACTGCCGGAAAAATCGCCGAACTTAAGCGACGCCGCGAGCAAGCCGCCGCTCCGCTCAGCAAAAAGGCCTACGAGAAAGTCCACGCCGCTGGCCGTTTGACGGCGCGCGAGCGCCTTGACTACCTGCTCGATGAAGGCTCATTCGTCGAAACCGATATGCTCGCCGTGCACCGCACCTCCGATTTCGGCATGGGCGCGAAAAAACCATTAACCGACGGAATCGTTACCGGCTGGGGAACCATCGATGGCCGCGAGGTCTGCATCTTCTCCCAAGACGGCACCGTCTTCGGCGGCGCGCTCGGCGAGGTTTATGGCGAGAAGATGGTAAAAATCATGGAGCTTGCTGTAACCACCGGCCGCCCGCTCATCGGCCTTTATGAAGGTGCCGGTGCCCGCATCCAAGATGGCGCAGTCTCCCTCGACTGGATCGCGCGCACCTTCTACCAAAACGTCAAGGCCTCCGGCGTGGTCCCACAGATCTCCGTCATCATGGGCGCTTGTGCCGGTGGCAACGCCTACTCCCCTGCCTTGACTGACTTCGTCGTTATGGTCGAGGAAAAGTCCAAGATGTTCGTCACCGGCCCCGACGTCATCAAGACCGTCACCGGTGAAGAAATCACCCAGGAGGAACTCGGCGGCGCCTCCACTCACATGCAATCCGCCGGTAACTCCCATTTCACCGCCGCCACCGATGAAGAAGCCCTCGACTGGGTCCACGACCTTTTGACCTATCTCCCCTCCAATAACCGCCAGCGCGCACCTTTTGAGCCCTATGAAGAACTCGGCGATGAAACCGCCGATGACCTCATTCTCGACGAGATCATCCCTGATTCCCCTACCCAGCCCTACGACGTCAAGCACGTCATCGAAGCCATCACCGACGACGGCGAATTCCTCGAAATCCAGGCAGAACGCGCCGAAAACGTCGTCGTAGCCTTCGGCCGCGTCGAAGGCCAAACCGTCGGTTTCGTGGCCAACCAGCCGCAGGTCTTCGCTGGCTGCCTTGATATCGACTCCTCCGAGAAGGCGGCGCGCTTCGTCCGCGCCTGCGACGCCTTCAACATCCCCATCGTCATGCTCGTCGATGTCCCGGGTTTTCTGCCCGGTGCCTCCCAAGAACACGACGGCATCCTCCGCCGCGGCGCCAAGCTTCTCTACGCCTACGGCGAAGCCACCGTCCCAAAGATCACTGTCACCATGCGCAAGGCCTACGGCGGCGCTTATTGCGTGATGGGCTCCAAGGGCCTTGGTGCTGACGTCAACCTCGCGTGGCCGACCGCCCAAATCGCGGTCATGGGCGCCGCCGGCGCCATCGGCTTCATCTACCGCAAGGAGCTCAAGAAGGCCCGTGAAGAAGGCCTCGACGTCGAAGAGCTCGCCAAGTCCTTTGAACGCGAGTACGAAGACCACATGCTAAACCCCTACAAGGCGGCAGAACGCGGACTAATAGACGCAGTGCTCCTCCCTTCTGAAACCCGCAGTGCTATCACTCGGAACCTGCGCCTTTACGCTGACAAGAACGTCCCCCGTCCGGCGCGCAAGCACGGCAACGTCCCGCTCTAGATAGTTTCTCTCCATTCTCCTATTCTTCATCTGGCGGCCATTGCCCGGATACCAAAGCGCCCTAGTCTCCAACTGTATTTCAAAAATTTCTTATTTAATAAGGAGACTAGGAAAGCGCTATGTCCAAGATTAAACGCCGCAATTTCCTCTCAGGTGCCTCTCTTCTCGGGCTTGGCGCCGTAGCTTCAAACCGGAGCACAGCAGTCGCGCAAGATGCTTCGCTTCCCTTGGATAGCCCCTCGCAAGACGATCAAAAGCCATCTCGTCTGGAATTCAATTCCGACGGATCCTTTAAAGTCATTCAGTTCAATGACACTCAAGATGATCACCTAACCGATAAGCGCACAATCGAGTTCATGGAGCACGTTCTCGACGCAGAACAGCCAGGGTTTGTGCTTATCAACGGCGATGTCATTTCCGCCGGCCCAACCACCCCAAAGCAGGTCTACCAAGCCATCAATAACGTGGTGCTGCCTATGGAAAGCCGTGATATCCCGTGGGCCGTTACCTTTGGCAACCACGACGAAGATTCCGCAGAGGAGGGCGGCACTGGTGTGCGCCACCAGCACATGACACAGTTCGTGCGTTCCTACCGCCACAACCGGAATGCGCCTGCCTCGTCCGGCGGCTATGGTGCTTCGAATACGCATCTTGCGCTTTACGACGCCGCGACTGCTCGCTTCAGCTTTTGGCTTCTCGATTCTGGCCGCTATCACCCGGAGATCATCGGTGGACAAGATGCAGCAGATCTGCCGGCCTATGATTACATTCACCCAGAGCAGATTGCGTGGTACGCACAGCAGTCGGATGCGCTGGCCGCGGCGACAGGTTCTCAGGTCGAAGGGCTTATGTTCTTCCATATTCCTACCTATGAGCACCGCGACATGTGGTTCGGCGGCCCGCTCAAGAACGGTCTGCTTGACCACGCGAAAGCGGTAGAGAAGCATGGAATCAAAGGAGAAAAGAACGAAGACTGCTATGTAGGCGCCTTCAATTCTGGTATTTATGCCGCGGCCCAGGCCCGTGGCGACATTCGCGGAATCTACTGCGGCCACGACCACATCAACACCTACATGGGCAACTATTACGGCATCGAATTGGGCTACGGCCCGGGCACCGGTTTTGGGGCCTACGGTCTCCGCGACGGCACAATAGCGCAGCACTCACTGCGTGGCGCACGCGTGTTTGAGTTTTCCGCCAATGCTGAGTCTGTCTATACCGGCACCCGAGTAATCTTTGCCAAGGACATTGGAATTGACATGGCCCCTGCCAAGCAGCCGCTTCAAGAACCAGCGGCGCTTCCGGAATACGTGGAACTTCCGGAAGTCGATGATGCTTCCGCTTCCCCAGGCGAACCTGAAGAAAACGGATCTTCGCAATCTTCGTGGGGGCTTTCTAGCCTAAGCTCGAGTTCTTCCTAGCACTGGGGACTAGCACTGGGGACTAGCACTGGGCGCCATATGATTTCGCGCCATGCCTTCACCGCGAGGTGAGCGTATGGCGCCCAAGCTTGTAGACTGCATATCTATGACTGACATGAAGACCACCGCTGGCAAGATTGAGGACCTGAGCAATAAACTCACCGAGTCCCGAGCGCCACAGGGCGAGGTCCCTGCCGCACGTAGCGCGATTACCGCGTTATTCGATGCCGGCTCCTTCGTCGAAACTGACGCACTGGCGCGTCACCGCTCCACCGACTTCGGCCGCGAGTATGACCGCCCTTATACCGACGGCGTTATCACCGGCTATGGCACGGTAGGCGGCCGCAAGGTATGCGCTTATGCACAGGACGCGACCATCTTTGACGGCACCATGGGCGAGGTTTACGGCGAGAAGATCACCAAGCTTTATGACCTTGCCATTAAGACCGGCGTTCCCATCGTAGCCATGATCGCCGGTGATAAGCCCCGCGCCCAGGAAGGCATCGTTTCCTCCGCAATGCAGGCGCGCATCCTGGCCCGCGCCACCACGGCGTCTGGCCTTATCCCGCAGGTCACCGCGGTCTACGCCGATTCCAAGGATGCTTCGCTGGTCGCCGCGCTTGCCGACGTCACCATTGCACCCGACGGTCATCTCAGCGCCAGCTCCGAAGCCAATGAGATCGCCTTGATCCAGCAGGTTTTGAGCTACCTGCCGGCGAATAACCGCGCTGAGGCCCCCCGCACGGATGCCCCGCTCATGGTGGGCTCCGTCGAAGAAAATATGTCTGCGGATGACGAAGCCCTCAACAGCATCGTCGGCGATTCCGGCGAAGTTGACCTGCACGCAGTCGTCGAAGCTGTCTGCGACGATGTCTTCGAGCTCGAAGCTAAAGTTGAAGGCGTCTTTACCGGCTTCGGCCGCGTCGAGGGCCGCACCGTGGGCATCCTCGCCAACCGTGCAACTTTCGACGCCGCCGCCTCCGCCAAGGCCGCACGTTTTGTCCGCCTCTGCGACGCCTTCAATACGCCAATCCTCGAATTCGTGGATGCTCCTGCCCTGCAGCTGGAAACCGCAGCGCTGGCGAAGTTCGTGCATGCCTACTCCGCCGCGAGCGTCGGCAAGCTCAGCATCATCGTGGGCCGCGCGCACGGTACCGGCTACATCGCTTTCGGGTCCAAGGACCTGGGCGCAGACTTGTCCTACGCCTGGCCGACCGCCGAAATCGCAGTTGCTGACGCCGCTGCATTGGCCCAGGAGCTCGAGATTTCTGAGGAAGAAGCAGCCGAGTATCTAAGCCCGTATCAGGCAGCCGAGCGCGGCCTGGTGGATGCGGTTATCACTCCCGCCGCGACCCGCGCTTCCATCATCGAAGCACTGCGTCTTCTGGAACGTAAAATTGTCCCTACTTTGCCGAAGAAGCACGGCAACATCGTCTTGTAATAAGGAGAACACCATGACTGCTCCTCTGATTAAGGTCCTCAAGGGTAACCCCTCTGACGAAGAAGTCGCAGCGCTTTCCGCAGTTTTGACCCAGCTGGATGCCGATGCCCGCGCCAAGGCCGCAGATACCCGCGCTACCCGCGATCTCTGGGGCCAGCCGGGACAGACCTATAACCCGTCCGCGTTCCGTAACGTGCGCTACTACTAAGCGCCAAGGTTGAAGCCGAATTCATGCGAATTGTCCTCGCTTCTCAATCCCCGTCCCGCGCCTCCATCTTGCGCGGGGCCGGGGTTGAGCCCGTTTTAGCCCCAGCACACGTCGACGAAAAGGCCATCGAGGCGTCGCTAAGCAGCGCCCCGCCTGCCGACGTCGTCGCAGCCCTTGCCACCGCAAAGGCTGAAAAGATAGCGCCCGATTACCCCGCAGACGTTGTCATCGGCGGCGACTCGATGCTGCTTTTGGATGGCCAGCTGCAAGGCAAGCCACACACCGAAAAGGCCACCGTGGAGCGCTGGCGCGCCCAAGCCGGCCACTGCGCCGAGCTGTTAACCGGTCACTGCATCATTCATGGCGAAAAGCGCCACGTGGAGACCTCCCGAACCAAGGTCTTCTTTGCATCTGCCACCGAGCGTGACATAGCCGCCTATGCGGCAACGGGCGAACCCTTGGAATGCGCCGGCGCCTTCACCTTAGAGGCTCTCGGCGGCTGGTTCATTGACCGCATCGAGGGCGATCCCTCCTCCGTCATTGGGCTTTCCCTGCCGGTAGTCCGCCGCGCGCTCTATTCCTTTGATTTGCACGTCTCGGACTTCTGGAACGCGGCTTAGATTCCCTAGCCATCTGCACCACCAAACGGATTGGCGGTAGGGTTGCGGGCATGGAAATGAAAGACATGCTAGCCCCTGCCCCTATCCAGTTGCCCGCCGATCCTGGCGCGGATTCCGTTTCCGACCTACAGGCCGGAATCGTCGCACACCCTAATTCCCCACTGCTGTGGGCGCTGCTGGCGGAGCAGGAGCTAACCCGCCTGCGCGAGGACGAGGCCCTGCCGATTGCCTACATCACCGCTTATGCCTACGCACGCACGGGCTACCACCGCAGCCTCGACCGTTTGCGCGGCAACGGCTGGAAGGGCTGGGGCCCAGTTCCTTTTGCCCACGAGCCAAACCGGGGCGTTCTGCGCGCCATCGCGGCTCTCGCGCACGCTGCACAGGCAATCGGTGAGCAAGACGAGTACGACCGCCTCCGCCAAATGCTTTCCGACGCCGACCCAGACTGCGTAGCCCGCCTCCTCGACTAAATCGAATACCTAAAACTTAAAAGGCCTCGGTCTCGGCTCTTGAAAAGAGCACATGAGGCCGAGGCTTTTTAGCTGGCAGGTGAAGGGCTTACTTATCCGCTTCTGCCAGTTCGACGAGCTTCTTGGTGTTCTCCGTGGTCTGGATGTTGGAGACGAAGAACTCAAGCACGAGGCGAACCTGAATGAGGTAAATCAGCAGACCCAGGGTGCCGAAGATGAGGTGGCCCAGGATCATCACTGCAGCCATGCCACCGCCAGCAGAGGACGAGCCTGCAAGATCGCCCATGATGCCGGTTAAGGAGCCGCCCGTGACGGCCACGATGAGGCCACCAATCCAGGACAGAACACCGACCACAACTGCGATCACGTAGATGATGGATGCAAACTTCACGGTGATGAAGCTGGAGAACTTGAAGTCAAACAGGGACTTAAAGAAGTTATCCTTCGGCGCCTGCGGGTACTGGTTGAAGCCCTGCATCTGTGGGTTGTAGCCCGGCTGGCCTGGCTGGCCCTGTGGCTGGAAGCCACCAAAGCCTTGCTGGTTCTGCTGACCTGGCTGCCCCTGTGGCTGGAAGCCACCGAAGCCTTGCTGGTTCTGCTGGCCCGGCTGGTTCTGCGGCTGGTTCTGCGGCTGGAACTGCTGGTTGAAGCCACCCTGGTTGAAGTTGCCGGCCGGCGGAACTGGCTGACCAAAGCTGGATTGGCCAAAACCATTGCCTGCATTGTTATTGCCTGTGTTGTTCACGCCGTTTGCGCTACCTGCATTATCAGCGCTGTGACTGTGGGAGCCCAATGCAGAGCTTGCGGGCTCGGCGGAAGCGCTGGCAGCCTGAGCGTTCTCAGAGCCAAAGCCCTGGGCATAGTCGGAGCTGTTGTAGGAGGCTCGGTTGAAGTCGGACTGGCCGAAATCAGAGGAAGTCTCACCGAAGTTCACGGTTTCTTCGCTGCCGGTGCTGTGCGCGCCGCCGAAGCTCGATGCCTCGGAGGAATCAGAAGCGCCGAAGGAAGAGGCACCGAAATCGGACTGGCCAAAGTCAGACTTGCCAAAATCAGAGTTTCCAAAATCGGAGTTGCCGAAGTCGGAATTACCGAAGGAAGAGGAGCTCATTGCGTCCTCAGCAGCGTGCTGTGGATTCTGGTCGGAGTTGTTTTCTCCGAACTTGTCTGGGTTGGTCATATGAGAGACGTTCCTTTCAATTTATTAAGTACGCACAAAAGAAACTACAACACGCTGCACGATTCGGCAGCCCAATGGGAAATACTCCCTTTATAAGGGGCATATAAAAACCCTGCTTCCACCACCTTCGGGGAAACAGGGTCTGTAAATGTAAGAGGAGACCTTAAGCGTGTTTTGCCTCAACGCGCTTGATGGCTTCAGCGGCAACCTTCTGCTGAATGCCCATGTCAAGCTCGGAAGCAAAGCCCACGCAGGAGCAGTTGATCTCGCCAAGGACATAGGTGTCCTCGCCATTCTCGCCGTCGGCAAGCATGAAATCAGCAGTCCAGATCAGCGGGATGTTGTCACCGCCAAGCTTTTCTGCAATGACCGGACGAACCTCGGCAAACATGTCTACAAGTTCTTGCCAAGCTTCGGGCTTGTCATAGGTGTACTTAGCGCCGGAAAACAATGTGGCGGAGAAGTTGTCGCCGCCTTCAGCCGGCTTCTTGTGCACCACGAAGACTGGGTCAGGGCCGACTAGGAGGATACGGATTTCTCCCTCGACGATGCGCGGCATGAAGCGCATATCAACGAGCATGCCGTTGTCACCGATAATGTACTGGTCACAGAAATCCATGAACTCGCCGAGCTCGCGAACCTCGGTGTGGTTATCCACTGCCTCGGTGCACTTAAGCTTGGTCTCTAGCGGCAGTGCGGTGCCAGGTTCTACCTCGAGGGACTTGTCCTCGAGCTGGACACGCCAGATGCCTTCGCCCGTCGAACCGCGGTTTTGCTTCAGCACGCGCTCGCCGTAAGACAGCGAGGTGGGGAAAGTGTCGTGGAACGACTCAACGTCGTAATATGCCGCAGTATCGGAAGGTACAAGCTCAGTGTCATTGAGCTTGACCAATGCATCCTTGGCACCGTAGGCCATCATCTCATACGGAGTGGACATGCCAACCAGGCCAGCTTCAGAGAGCTTGGTCAGCAGATCAAAGTAGCCTTTCTCGCCGCCTGGGATATTACCCGGGTTCACGCGGGAGATATAAGCGTCGAAGTTTTCGGTGACGTACTCGAAGATGCGCTCCGACCACTCTGGACGGAAGAAGACGACCTCAGAGTGCCAGCCTGCGTCCTTGATGGACTCGACGATGGGCATGGTGTCCTTGCGGTGGCCGTTGAGCTGCTTGTCAGATCCGCCCTCGACCTCGAAGACGACGATTGCCTTGTGCACAGCAATTCCCTTTCGTTTGGGGGTTGTGGGTGATGGTCCGGTACGCCAGCGGCTTTCTGTGGACACTTCGTGTTTCAGACAGTATTTGAGCGATTTACGAAGCGTTTTGTACCGCACCACACCTTAAAAATAACGCAGGTTTGCACCTCCTCGCTGGGTTGTTAACCCCGCATTAACCCCGATACGTTTTCGCCGCTCAAGACACATTTTAGGCACCTGACCTGCAGGCTTGTTATAACCAGTGATTGTGAGGCACGACAATCGGCAAGAAAATGTATGCAACGCCACAATGTTCAGCTCAAGGTGACCAATTTAAGGGCTCAAGCGTTAGAGTTGTTGTGTTTAGAGAGATCTCTTTTATAAACCCCATTTAGAAAGGAAACCGGACCGTGGCCGAGTTCGATCCACATCCCCCATTCCAGGAATATGCGCACCCAGAGCGCCTCGTTTCCGCACCTTGGCTCTCCGCTAGGCTCGGCACCAAGGGCCTGCGCGTTATCGAAGTAGACGAGGATTCCCTCCTCTACGACATCGGACACATCCCGACCGCCTCGCGCATTAATTTCCAAACCGAGCTGCTCGATCCCCTCACCCGCGACGTCGTCGATGCAACCTCCTTCTCCCAGCTCATGCGAGACAAGGGCATTAAGCGGGAAGACACCGTTGTTATCTACGGCGACAAAGCCAACTGGTGGGCAGCCTACGCCCTGTGGGTATTTGAACTTTATGGCCACCCTGACGTCCGCCTGCTCGACGGCGGCCGCGACGCGTGGGTTACCGAAGAGCGCGATACCTCTTTCACGGTTCCAGACTTCCCAGAGTCCGATTACCCAGAGGTAGAACGCGACGACGCCACCTCCCGCGTCTTTGTAGACCAGATGCGCGAGACCGCAGCAAAGCTCGTCGACACCCGCACGCCTGAGGAGTACGGCGGCGAGCCTTCCACCGGCGAGTCCACATATGGCACCACCATGCGCCACGGACACATTCCGGGCGCCGCCAACTTGGAATGGGATCGCTCCGTTTACCCGAATGGCTGTTTCCGCGCGCTTTCTGAGCTCAGCGTCAACTATGGCAACCTCGAGCCAGAAACCGAGACCATCCTCTACTCCCATGTTGGCGCGCAGGCCGCCCACACTTGGTTCGTGCTGACCTTCCTGCTGGGATTCAAGTCCACGAAGGTCTACGACGGTTCGTGGGCCGAGTGGGGAAACATGGTTCGCATGCCAATCGAGAAGTAACTTCTCCGTTCAACACGCCGATTTACTCCCGTATCCTCGCTGGTGCGGGAGTATTTTTGAGAGCAAAACCGGAACTTGATGGTTTACTCATGTTTTTGTGTGCAAGAATAGTGAACAGTCCAATACGATTTTTATCAGGAGGGTTCCTGCCGTGGCAGTTGAAACCAAGAAGATCACCAAGGTGCTTGTTGCTAACCGCGGTGAGATTGCAGTCCGCGTCATCCGTGCCGCGCGCGACGCTGGCATCGCCTCCGTCGCCGTTTATGCAGAGCCAGACGCCGACGCACCATTTGTTGCGCTTGCCGACGAAGCCTTCGCCCTAGGTGGGCAAAACTCCGCCGAGTCCTACCTTGTCTTCGACAAGATTCTCGACGCCGCCGCCAAGTCCGGCGCCAACGCCATTCACCCAGGCTACGGCTTCCTGTCTGAGAACGCCGACTTCGCGCAAGCGGTCATCGACGCCGGACTTATCTGGATCGGCCCTTCCCCACAATCCATCCGCGACTTGGGCGACAAGGTCACCGCTCGCCACATCGCTGAGCGTGCCGACGCCCCGATGGCGCCGGGCACTCCAGACCCGGTTAAGGATGCAGCCGAGGTAGAAGCCTTCGCCGACGAACACGGCCTGCCAATTGCCATCAAGGCCGCCTTCGGTGGCGGCGGCCGCGGCATGAAGGTCGCCTATGAGCGTGACGAAGTAGCAGAGCTCTTCGAGTCTGCTACCCGCGAGGCCACCGCCGCATTCGGCCGCGGCGAATGCTTTGTCGAGCGCTATCTCGACAAGGCTCGCCACGTCGAGGCACAGGTACTGGCTGACCAGCACGGCAACGTAGTCGTCGTCGGCACCCGCGATTGCTCCCTGCAACGTCGCTTCCAAAAGCTGGTGGAGGAAGCCCCTGCCCCATTCCTGAGCGATGAGCAGCGCACCGCCATTCATGAGTCGGCCAAGCGCATTTGCCGCGAGGCTGGCTACTTTGGCGCTGGCACCGTCGAGTACTTGGTCGGCTCCGATGGACTGATCTCCTTCCTCGAGGTCAACACCCGCCTGCAGGTGGAACACCCAGTCTCTGAGGAAACCACCGGCCTGGACCTGGTGCGCGAGCAGTTCAACATTGCAGAGGGCGGTGAACTTTCTATCACCGAGGATCCCACCCCGCGCGGCCATGCTTTCGAGTTCCGCATCAACGGCGAGGACGCCGCAACAGGCTTTATGCCAGCACCGGGCACCATCGTTTCCTACAGCGAGCCTTCCGGACCAGGCGTCCGCGTGGATTCCGGCGTGCGCGAGAACACCGTCATCGGCGGCCAGTTCGACTCCATGCTGGCCAAGCTCATCGTCTGGGGTCCAGACCGCGAGACCGCGCTTGCCCGTGCACGCCGCGCCCTGGCTGAGTACACCGTCGAGGGCCTTCCGACCGTCATTCCTTTCCACCAGGCCATCGTCAACGACCCTGCGTTTAGCGCCGAGAACGGTTCCTTCGATGTCTACACCAAATGGATTGAGGAAGAGTGGGTGGGCGAGCTGCCTGCCTACGTCGACGTTGAAACCCCAGAGGAAGAGGAGGCAGCAGCCTCCCAGAAGTTCGTCGTCGAAGTCGGCGGTCGCCGCATCGAGGTAGCACTCCCAGGCAATCTCCTGCTGGGCGGCGGCGCACCCCGCAAGAAGTCCAAGAAGCGCCGCGGCTCTAGTTCTAAGACCGCCGCGTCTGGCGACGCCGTCGTAGCACCGATGCAGGGCACCGTCATCAAGGTTGGCGTTGAAGAAGGACAGGAAGTCGCAGAAGGCGACGTCGTGCTCATCCTCGAAGCCATGAAGATGGAAAACCCAGTCAAGGCCCACAAGGCCGGCACCGTCACTGGCCTCCGCGTCGAGCAGGGCGCCCAGATCAACAAGGGCGCCCCATTGCTGGAGATCAAATAGCACACTAGAGTCGGTGGAATGACCGCCAACGACTCTTTGTATGTGGTCCGGCTGGCCAAGGAGCCAGACCGGACCTACCTGTCTCGTCTGCTCTTCCTCGCTGATGTTTTAGGCGACGAAGAGGCCGCCGTCCCTGACTTCCACACGGCAGACGTGGGCCTGTACATCGACGAATGGTCGCCGCTTGTCGACGGCGGCTGCATCGCCGTTTCCAGTCATAACGTACCGATGGGCGGTGCGTGGCTGCGCTACTACACCGGTGCGCGCAAAGGTGCGGCGTACCTGGGCAACCCGGAAGCAGAGCCTTTCGACGAATCCCAGTGGGCAACCCGTTTTGCCCCGGAGGAAATCCCCGAGCTATTCATCGCGGTGGAAAACCGCTACCGTGGCTTAGGCGTGGGCCGCCGCCTGCTGCGCAACATTTGCGACCTCGCTGAGGCCCAAGAGGCCCCCGCGATTGCACTGTGGGTCGACCCCGAGAACCCTGGTGCCCGCAAGCTCTACGAATCCGAAGGCTTCGAAGACATCACTGTCCCCGGTGATTCGGAGGCGCCCACCATGGTCAAGTACTTCGCCCACTAGGTTGCAACCGCGCAGAATAGAGCGCCCTTCCCGCCGACGCTTCAAAGGTCAGCGGAAGGGGCGCTCTTCTGTTGCCAGCTTTTAGCTGATTAGTTAATGACCACGATGAGGTCGCCACCTTCAACCTTGGTGGCCTGGCCGATGGCTACGCGCTCGACCTTGCCGTCCTTGGTTGCGGAGATGGAGGCTTCCATCTTCATGGCCTCGATGACGGCGACTTGGTCGCCGGCCTTGACCTCGTCACCAGCCTTCACGGTGGCGTTGACCACGCCCGCGAACGGCGCGGCCACGTGGCCGTCGTTGGACGGGTCGGCCTTCTCCACGGTGGCCACCGAGGACTCCACGTTTTTGTCGCGGACCTTCATCGGGCGAATCTGGCCATTGACGTTGAGCACAACGTTGCGCATACCCTTCTCATCCGGCTCGCCGAGGGCGTCGAGACGCAGCGTGATCGTCTTGAGATCCGCACGATCGTTGGAGCCATCCGGGAAGTAGTGGACGATGTACTCGTTGCCCTCTTCCAAGCCGTAGAGGAAGACGGTGTCCGTGAGCGCCTCAGTATTGCCAAAGGTGCGGCGGAACTCATTGAACTCCTCGAACTGCTTCGGGAAGAGCAGTCGGTTCAGGGACGCACGGCGCTCGTCAGAGTTGTCGGAGACCAGGTTAGCTTTCTCCTCTTCCGGTACTGGTTTGACGGAGACGTCGCCAGGCGCGCGGCCCTCAAGGACCTTGTCGCGCAGCGGTGGCCAACCGCCTGGAGGGGTACCGAGCTCGCCGCGAAGGAACGCGATGACGGAATCTGGGATGTCGTACTTGGTCGGGTCGGCCTCGAAGTCTGCTGCGTCGACGCCCGCACCCACGAGGTGCAGCGCGAGATCGCCGACGACCTTCGAGGACGGAGTGACCTTGGTCGGACGGCCAAGCATCTCATTGACGGCGGCATAGGTGTCCTCGATGACCTCGAAGCGGTCCTCCAAGCCCAAGGCCGTAGCCTGCGCACGCAGGTTGGACAGCTGGCCGCCCGGAATCTCGTGGCGGTAGACACGGCCGGTCGGGCCAGGAATGCCCTTCTCAAACGGACGGTAGAGCTGGCGGACAGCCTCCCAGTAAGGCTCGAGATCGGAAACGGCTTTCAGATCGATGCCGGTGTCGCGCGAGGAGTTGGAGAACGCCGCGATGATGGCGGACAGCGAAGGCTGCGAGGTGGTACCAGCCAGCGGTGCGGAAGCACCGTCGACGACGTCCGCGCCAGAGAGCGCCGCAGCGTAGTAGGTAGCCAGCTGTCCGCCCGCGGTGTCGTGAGTGTGGACGTGGACCGGCAAGTCGAATTCCTTGCGTAGCGCCATGACCAGCTTGGAAGCGGACTCCGGACGCAGCAGGCCAGCCATATCCTTAATGGCCAGCACGTGCGCACCGGTGTTCACGATTTCCTCAGCCAGCTTCAGGTAGTAGTCCAGCGTGTAGAGCTTCTCCCCCGGCGAGCACATGTCGCCCGAGTAGGCCATGGCAACCTCGGCCACGGTGGTGTTGGTCTCCAGGACGGCGTCGATAGCCGGGCGCATCTGGGTGACGTCGTTCAGCGCATCGAAGATGCGGAAGACATCAACTCCGGACTTGGCAGCTTCCTGAACGAACGCGTTGCACACGTCGTTTGCATACGGGGAGTAGCCGACGGTGTTGCGGCCACGCAGCAGCATCTGGATGTTCTGGTTCGGCATTGCCTCACGCAGCAGATCCAGGCGGACCCATGGGTCCTCCTTGAGGAAGCGCATGGCGACGTCATACGTTGCGCCGCCCCACGCCTCGACGGAGAAGAGCTCCGGGGTCATGCGAGCGACGGCCTCTGCAGCGGTGACCAAGTCGGTACCGCGCACACGGGTGGCCAGCAGGGACTGGTGCGCATCGCGGAAAGTGGTGTCGGTGACAGCCAGCGCGGACTGGGCGCGAATCTTCTCAGCCCACTTCTTCGGACCGAGCTCCAGCAGCTCATCGCGGGAACCGCGCGGCAGTGACTGGGACTTGTCGAAGGTAGGAATCTTGTCGAAAGGACGCAGCTTGGTCGGACGCTCGCCGTTTGGCTTATTGACCGTGACATCAGCGATGTAGTCGATGATGCGGCCGGACTCATCCACTGCCGGCGGAGCCTTGAGCAGGTCTGGGTGCTCCGGGATGAAGCCGGTGTCCACGCGTGTGGCTACGAAGTCAGGCTCGCGCAGCAGGGCGCGCAGGAAGCCGATGTTGGTGGCCACGCCGGAGACGGTGAACTCGTTGAGCGCACGCTGCGCACGAGCAACTGCTTGCTCGAAGGAAGCGCCACGGCAGGTCATCTTGACCAGCAAGGAGTCGAAGTTCGGGGAAATCTCCGCACCGACTGCGGTTGCGCCGTCGAGACGTACGCCTGCGCCGCCCGGAGAGCGGTAGGTGGTCAGGGTGCCGGTGTCTGGGCGAAAGCCGTTGGCTGGGTCCTCAGTGGTGATACGGCACTGAAGAGCAGCGCCGGTAAGGGCGATCTCTTCTTGGCGCAGGCCGAGCTCCTCAAGGGAGACACCAGCGGCGATCTGCATCTGGGACTTCACAATGTCCACGCCGGTGACTTCCTCGGTCACGGTGTGCTCAACCTGCACGCGCGGGTTCATCTCAATGAAGACGTGGTTGCCCTTCTCATCCACGAGGAACTCAACGGTGCCGGCACCTTCATAGTTGATGTGCTGGCAGAACTTTACGGCATCGGCACAGATGCGGTCGCGCAGCTGCGGATCCAGGGTCGGGGCGGGAGCGATCTCGACGACCTTCTGGTGACGGCGCTGCACGGAGCAGTCACGCTCGAAGAGGTGTACGACGTTGCCCTGGGAGTCCGCCAGAATCTGCACCTCAATGTGCTGGGGCTTGATGACGGCCGTCTCGAGGTAGACGTGGCCGTCGCCAAAAGCCGCCTCTGCCTCGCGGGAAGCCTCAGCACACTTGGTCTTGAGCTCGGCCTCGTTCTCGATGAAACGCATGCCGCGTCCGCCGCCACCGGCGACGGCCTTGACAAATACCGGGAAGGTGAAGTCCTTGGCGTAACCGGCCAGTACATCGGGGTCCGTGGAAGGCTCGGAGTCCTGCAGTGTCGGCAGGCCAGCTTCTTTCGCCGCGCTGACCGCAGCAGCCTTATCACCGGTTAGGTCCAACGTGCTTGGCGTTGGACCAATAAACTTAATGCCATTGTCCTCACACGCACGGGCGAGATCCGCGCGTTCAGAAAGGAAACCGTAGCCTGGGTAGATGGCATCCGCCCCGGACTTCTTGGCGGCGCGAATGATTTCATCAATATCCAGATAAGCCTTCACCGGCTGGCCCTCAGTACCGATACGGACAGCCTCATCAGCGAAGGCGCGGTGGAAGGAGTTCCGGTCCTCACGAGGGTAGACCGCGACGGTCTTAGCCCCAGTCTCAAAGGCAGCACGGAATGCGCGCACGGCAATTTCGCCACGGTTGGCTACCAGAATCTTTTTGAACGATGGAAGCGCGGGATTAGCCACTTCTGTGTTCCTTTCAACTCGGAAGGCGCTGAAATACAGCGTCTCCACTCGGGTGATCCGCATCTCAGTTTAGAGAGCTGCCCCTAAAATGTCTGCCCTTTTCTACGCCGAATTCGCCACACATACCAGCAGTGGAGTGACGCCCTAGGGGATTTCTGCAGCTCGACCAGTAACAACAGACTTACGACCCCTGTAAACCTTGCAAATTTTTTCCTCAACAAGATTCAGCGGACCCCACCTTAGGTTTACGAAGAATTCACCTTCTCTACATGAAAGTTTCCTTTTAATTAATTCCTATTTATATTCAGAGAGTTATTTTCTTAGTGCGCACTCAGCGCACATTCCACCAGTCTCTAACAAGGAGAGAAAATGAGAATAAAAAAAACTCGCTACAGCTAGCGCTATTATCGCGGCACTAAGCGGTATCGCTGTACCGACAGCCAACGCCTCGGCAAGTGAATGCGGCGGAGGCCTTGTATGCATTTTCAATGAAGCGAACTTCGGAGGGTTCCTGGGATCCCGTGGCCCAGGAATCGGAATTATGAATGTTTCGCGCAACGCTAATGACAAGACGTCATCGTGGATCAATAACACCGGAGGCCATGCCGCTTGGTATCAGCACGCCAATGGCGGCGGCAAGTGCCACACCATGACCCCATTTTCCAATAACAATTATGTGGGCTGGTGGGACAACGACACCCTCACCTCCTGGCGCACCAATCGGGGCTGCTAAGTAATCAATCGTTAGCTGGGAAGAAGGACGAAATTCACCTTTCTTCCCAGCTTCAATACTTCAGAATTAAATGACCCATATTCGCATTCACCAAGTTCATAAAACGCTCGGCTCCGGCCCTAAAGCTACTCACGCACTCAAAGGAGTTTCTTTAGAAGCAGAAGCTGGAGAATTCATTGCCATCTCCGGAAAAAGCGGTTCAGGAAAAACAACCTTTTTGGACGCCCTGTCCGGACTAATATCCGTCAACTCGGGCTCCATCACGGTTGACGGAATCAGGGTAGACACCGCGTCCGAAAAGGACTTGCTTCGACTACGCAGGGAGGTTGTTGGCGTTGTCCACCAATCCGATCTCATCATTCCCGAGCTAACCGCGGCAGAAAATGTACAACTCGTCCTCTCAGCGGCAGGATACGAGGCTACAGAAGCTCGAACGGCGGCCGAATCCCTCCTAAAACAGGTAGGACTCGAGGGGTTAGAAACTCGATACCCCGACGAATTGTCCCGCGGGCAATGCCAGCGGGTGGGTATTGCCCGTGCATTGAGCGGGAAACGGTCCGTCCTATTGGCAGACGAGCCTTCTGCTGCCCTGGATGAGCAAAACTCGCGAAGCGTATTCGCATTGTTCCAAAAACTCGCTAGCGAAGGAACGACCATCATTACCGCTTCCCATGATCCGATCGTACTGGAGTATTGCACGCGATCTTTCACCCTGATCGACGGCCTACTGCACAACGACCAAGAAGCGGAGAAGTCACTTGGTTAGTCAACTTCTGTTTAAAATCACCAAGCAGCAACCCAAAGTGCGCCTTATGTACGCACTAGCCGCGCTCAGTATTCTTCTCCTTGCTGCAACGGCCACAAGCTCAATGCTTATGACAATGTCCGTCGAGCAACACGTCGCATCCAATCTAGGCGATAACCAGCAGAGAGCAGACGCACCCTGTTCACTTGCTCTAGGCGACAAAATCGACGATTGCCTATCCTCACCGGAAGATCCCGAACGGTTCTCTCGTGAACTTATATCGCAGGATTTCTACACGGACGCTGACCCCGGTCGCAGGATGACATACGCAGAAGGTGATTGGGAAAGCCACGGTTCCAGCTACGGCTTAACCTTGAAATCAGGGCGGTGGCCAACTTCACCCGGGGAAATAGTTGCAACCACGCCTAGCGGCATTTCCGAGGAAACAGAGGTCAGTGCCTTTAGCAGCAACCTCAAGGTAAACGTGGTCGGCACCGTCACAAATGAGTTTATGCCGAAGGCAAGCGCTGTTTATGCGGCCCCAGGTACCTGGGATCTCACTACTTCACCTGTATCTCCATCAAGCGTTGGAGCACGCCCAATGCTTTTGGATAACCAGTCCTCGAACCTGAGCGAACTGGAAAAGACAATGAACCGCATTGCACACAGTGATAATGCCGAGCTCAGTGCCAAAGAGGCAGTGAAACTGTCATACCTCTCTAAGCAATCGCTGGAAGAACAACCTCCCAAAAGCCCCCTTGATGAATACTCGTTTTTCTTCGGTGCGTTTGCGTTTGTCTTGCCGCTGTTCTTCTCCGCTTTCTTAACGACTACTCAACGCCGCGCACTCAAAACTCCAGCTACTTCACTACATCAACTCGGAATTGCCAGAAAGAAGTTGTGGAGTATCTTTCACCTCCGTCTTCTTTTCCTAGTTCTATCCATTTCAACCTGCGCTATTGTCACCGGCGCACTCATTCCCCACCTCTTTAGGAACCAACTAGCAAAGCTGGGATCCGTACCCGGGCGAGATTTCGCACTCCCCTGGAAGTGGTGTTGCTTGCTGCTCGTCTCCGCAGTACTTCCGCCAATTTTTAGCGCGCTGACAACCGTGCTTCCAGTACGATTTCATAAAACTCACGCTGCTGAACATAAGCTTTCCTCGAAATGGAAAAGAGCGTCGGCTGGGATCATCCCCACTTTGTGCGGCATAGCACTAGCAACCGTGCTATTCGCAGGGGTAGTCGGTCCGGAAATTTTCACAACCCTAGCCCCGATCCCCACGTTGGCGCTCGCTTTTGCGGTGGCGCTCCTTTTGACTATTTCGATTAAAAGCAATGCCCCCACGTCACCGAGTCGTCTTGCTCGGCGGTTTTTGAGTTCACACCGTTTTCTTCCGCTTATTGGGCTGGGCTTATTATCCAGCACGGTTGGGATAGCCATTTTTAGCAGCAGTCTGGCCGCTAGCATGACCGCTTCGGAAGCTGAATCCTATGCACCAATTGTCCCACCTGACCAGGCAATCTTAACTCTGCCAGCTGAGACGGACTCCGTAAATGGAACTGCACAGAATTCTTTAGTCGCCCAAGGTGACCTGCCCGAGCCTATTTCCGTGCAGCGACTTTCCGCAGGACTACCGATGGATCCCAATATCTCAGGAGCTTTTGGCGTTCTATCCGTTCACGATATCGATAGTTGGGAAAAGCTTACCGACGAAAGACTAACTTCTGACGAAAGGAAAACTCTTGAACGCGGCGGCGTTCTCGTACGCGACGAAAAGCTTGTCGACGCCTCCCACACACAGATCACTGATTCAAGCGGAAAGTCGCACATCCTCGATGCCCAAGAGAGTTCTTTTGGACATTACTGGGGCAGACAAGTTGGAGGTGTCGTTTTAGAAGCTACGGCTCAGCAGCTTGGGCTTCCTACTAATTCACCCCTCTGGGTATTCGACGGATTATCCGCCCAAAAGGCAGAACGTGTGCCAAAAGTCGCAAACGAACTTGGCATACCGCCCGAAGACATCCAGCTTTCCAAAGGTTACGAAACCGAGACCCCCTTATCGTTCTACATCAGCCTTACGGCAGCTCTACTTTCCGCTATTGCCATAGCCTTGGTGGTTTCACGCGGACTGAGTAGCAGTATGAAAGCGTTACATACCGCCTTTTTCCATCTAGGGCTTAGCCGTGATTGGAGCATCAAATCTCTTTCGTGGGCCATAAGCTTTATCTGTTTTAGCTCCCTAGTAATCGGAACCTTTAGCGGTCTCGCTCCTTTAGCAGGATTTAGCTTTCTACTTGGCGACGGCTTTCTATTCGCCATCGATTGGACAGCAATGGGATTAACCATAATCGCAGTTCTACTTGGCACTGTCATCGGAACATTCGCTCAACGAAACCGTCTTAACCAGCGCTAATTGCCGATTCACTCAGCCCGCAGTCACATCTACCGTTGACCGTGGGCACCTTCCGTTATGTGGTTACCCACATAGGTAGTAAACCCATAAACCAGAAAGGGAATCTCTATGCCACTTTCACAGAGGTCTGCGTAATGAGTGACACCCGGCCTATTTATCAGCAGCTGACAGGAGGAATCAGAGACATTATTATCAGCGGCGAGCTGCCAGAAGGCGAACACGCCCCCAGTGTCGATTTGGGGTAGTTGGTACCGCGAGTCT
>NZ_KV789196.1:0-1213 GCF_001807495.1 Corynebacterium sp. HMSC08C04
TGGCGAAACGTCAAAGTCGACCGTAACTGGCACATCTGCTGCGACTACCAGTACTACTCAGTGCCGTTCCAATACATCGGCAAAACCCTGCGGGCACGGCTGACCAACAGCCTGGTGAGCATCTTCGACGGCGACGACCTAGTCGCAGAGCACTCACGTATGCACGGGTTCAAGTACCGCTATTGCACTGACCCAGCCCATACCCCGGATAAGGACATTGCCGGGGTCAAACCTCTTACCCGTGACGAGCTGCTTGCTCGAGCATCATCATTTGGGCCGGCAACGACCAAGGTCGTCTCCTCAATTTTGGAACGCAACGCCAAAGCCGTACCCCGCGGGCTACACACTGCCCGCAACGTGCTCGTCAAGCTGGGCAACAAGCACAACAAGACCACGCTTGAGCCTGCCTGCCAGCAAGTCATTGACCATAGCCTGGCACCCAACATGCAGGTCATCGCGCGGATTCAGGCCGACATCGCCCGCAACGGTCACACCCTCAACCAAACGCCAGCCGTCCAGGCCGATCACGCCCAGTCGCGCATTGTGGATATCACCGCAATCCCTGATGCAGTATTCCTGCGCCCAGCCAGCCACTACGACATCCCGAAGAAGGAGGCCTAGACCATCATGACCACCATCAACCTTGACGATGACATCCGAGCTACACTGCGTAAACTGCGTCTTTCCACCTTCGCTGATATCTTTTTCGACCTAGTCGCCGCCGATGACGCCAACACCGCTCTACCGGAGGAAATCTTCCTCAAAGCCGTGGAAGAAACCGCGGCCAAGCGCCGGCAAACCAACATCGCAAAAGCCATCACCCAGGCGAAATTCCGCTATCCGGGAGCAACACTCGCCGAGCTGATCAACCCAGATGAACGAGGGTTGAATCTACGCCAGCTCAAACGACTAGCCGCAACACCCTGGCGCGACGAACCTTCCAATGTGCACGTCCTAGCGCCCACCGGTGCGGGTAAAACCTACATCGCCTGCGCTATCGGTATTGCTGCTTGCCAGGCTGAATACAGTGTCGCGTACTACCGGCTGGATCAGCTCGTCGATGAATTAGGGGCCTTCCTGCCAGCAGATGAACGCTATGTAGCTAAAATGCGCAAGCTACAAAACATTGATGTACTCATCCTCGATGATTTCCTGACCATAGGAATCAACCAGCGCGGACAAGAAGACCTAACCAAGATCATATTCGACCGCG
>NZ_KV789197.1:0-591 GCF_001807495.1 Corynebacterium sp. HMSC08C04
TTAGTAGGCCGTACATTCACCGCTGACGAGCCGACCATGAAAACTATTTACACCACAAACGAGTGGAAGGGGTACGGCAAGCAAAATTACTACTGGAATGAATACCGGCTTGATGGAGATACCGTCTACAAGATCAAGTGCAACCGCTTCAAGTATTTCGATGGTGATGAGAACGTCTGGGAGTCAGAAGAAAAACAAGTGGAATCATGGGCAAAGGACGATCCAAATATGCCTGATTGGCTACACAACTACCTCTGATTTAGCCGAAAGGGCCTCCTCGACCAAAGAGAGAATCCACTAGGTCTCACACTCCTCAAACTGTTCAAACTGACCAGGCCTGGATGTTTGACCAGTCAGTTTCTCTCAGCCTAAGTCGACGCGCTTTGTTTCAAGCTCCTTGGCTTCAGCTTCGTAGCCTTTGTCGCTGAGAATGCTCTTAATCTCGTCGAAGTGGGCATTCATACCCTGATGCACCGGGATTGTGTTGTTGTCGCCTTGCGTATTCTGGGCAAAGCCGAAGATTGTGCGGGCGAAAATGCGCAAGCTCTCGCGTATCAACCTTCGCTGACATCTTCTACGAGGTTGTCAACG
>NZ_KV789197.1:611-863 GCF_001807495.1 Corynebacterium sp. HMSC08C04
CCGCAGTCGAAGAAGCCTACACACAACGCCAACAGCGCAACATTGCCAAGGCCATCACCCAGGCACAATTCCGATACCCGGATGCAAGCCTGGCTGAAATTACCCGGGCAGAACAACGCGGTATCAACATGCGCCAGCTGAAACGAATCGCAGCAACCAACTGGCGGGAAAACCCGACCAATATTCACATCCTTGCACCGACCGGAACAGGCAAGACATACATTGCCTGCGCCATCGGCATCGCCGCATGCA
>NZ_KV789198.1:0-1256 GCF_001807495.1 Corynebacterium sp. HMSC08C04
CCCTGACTTCCGCACTAAAATGATCCAACTCAGGAGAAGCACACGCGGATTAACCTACGCCGGCCAGCAGAATTTCTACGAACTCCTTGCGCTTTTCTACATGGAAGTTGTGGCCCGAGTCAGCCTCGACTTTAACGGCACCGGCGGGAAGAGAATCCATGGCCCTGGCGGCGTCCTCATCACTGGCCGCAGCTTGAAGGATTTCCCCGTCGTATCGCGCTTGACAATGAATATAGGTAACTGGCGCTTGAATCGCCGCAAGTGTTGCTTCTTGATCAAACCCTTCGTTCCAGAGACCCGTAAAGAAGGCATCACCAAACGCTGGGTCATAATCCATGATGTACACCTGTGCCTCATTCATCTCGGGAGGCATGGTCCACAGAGCTATCGGGGCGCCCGGATGCCGAGAGTGATATGCGAGTCCATCACCGATGAACCCCTGAGCAGAGTCCCCAAAGTATTGCCACATTTTTTGGCTGCGCCACTGATAAGCCTGCCAGTCGGTCTCTCCTGAAGACAAGAACTCATGAGTGCTGACAGCTAGGTCCTGATAATTCCACGTATTGCGCGCCTCAGGCAGCTCTGTGGCAAATAGCGGCGGATCTTCTAACACCAGGAAGCTAACCAGTTCTGGATGACGCGCAGCAATCAACGCGGCCAATTGACCCCCAGACGAATGCCCACTTAATACGACGGGTTGGCCAATTGTCTCTATATAACGAGATAGGACGTCTGCGACCTCCACCGCTCGATAAGATTCAAGGCGTTCAGACTTGCCATGCCCTGGAACGTCGATGGCATACACTTGGCGGTCCTTGCTGAGGTCACGTAAAGCGTAACCGTACTGGCGCCATCCGCTCGCTTGACCATGGATAAGGACAATAGGGGAACCGTCCCTTGGCTCGCTTACCCCTACATTGAGCTTCACATGATCCACGCTCACCCGGTGCTCTTGATAGCCAGCCTTTTCCAGGGATCTCACAAGACGCGAGTGATACGTGGTTGTGTACCATGCCCAACCGCCAGCACCGGCTGCCGCAAGTGCAACGATTGCCGTCACGATAAGTCCCGCCACCTTCAGGACCCTTTTCCTGACCAGGGCCATGAGCTATCACCTTACCAATAAATCTGTATTATAACACCAGTACACTCGCATTATAACCTGGCTTGGCTCACTGTGGTGTGACCGACTTAACTCTTGACGCGTAGACCTGCTGGTTTGGTGTTGGGGTTGGGTATTTTTCCGCACTAAGGGG
>NZ_KV789199.1:0-1125 GCF_001807495.1 Corynebacterium sp. HMSC08C04
TGTGCCAGTTACGGTCGACTTTGACGTTTCGCCAGGACACTTCCGTAAACGGGGTATCTGGTAAGTCACGCATCATGGGCGCTTCATCAGCATCAAACAACTCTTTACGGGTTATCCCATCGGGCCTAGGCATATTCATGTTGATGTCGTCGACGCGCTGGGCGATAGCCTCATTGAGTTCATCAAGACTGTAGAAAGTGATCCCATCGAAGTAGCCGAGGATGCGCGAGTAGACGAGTTGGACGGCGCGTTCCACAGCGGCCTTATCCCGAGGTTTTCCAGGTCGGGCCGGTACGAGCAGGATGTCGTAGTAGTCGGCGAAGTCCGCGTAGCGTTGTTGAATGCGCCGGCCGGGCTTGTTCTTCACCGGCCGATAAGTCGCGGTCGGTGCGTTGTCAGGAACGATGATGCCAGGGCATTTACCGAGGTAGTCTAAGGCTTTCACATGGCAGGAAATCCAGTTGTCCATCTTCTCGTTAGCTGTTGCTGTCACAAACAACAGTGAAGAATAGGGGCAGATGGCCACGAATAAGCTGGCTTTCATGCCGACTTCACCGATGGCCTTGTCAATGATGGAAACCTTGTCGCCGGCCCAGTCGACATAGAGTTCCTGGCCTGGCTCGTGTTCGATAATCGAGGTCATTCCAGTGGTGCGGATGTGGGTGCGCAGGCGTTCGCAAAACTGGGAGTACTGATACTTCGACTCGCCTTCACCGACAGGTGCAGCAACGTAGTCCAGCCAGAGCTTGTGGCGGGTCAAGTGCTTGTTATTGGCTAGTCGCTTGGCGAGCTTTTCGAAGTCTGGCTGGTCGTAGCGCTTGCGACGGGCCCCGCGATGGTCGCTGAAGTGCTCGTCGAAGAATGATGGATCCAGCTGAGCAAACGACTCCTTGGTGATGCTCAGGTCCGCAATCAGTGTCTTGGTTTTGGCAATATCCCGGTTGGAACATCCCAACGCCGCAGAGATGGCAGCATAGCTTCCCCCGTCCAAACACATCGCCATGATGTCTTTGAAGTTGGCCATGAAAGGCCCTCCTTAAGGTCATGAAAGGTGATGACGCGCCGGCACAAGTTGTGCCAACGCCACCTATACAATGACCGAAAACAGAGAGCCCTACCATCTAT
>NZ_KV789200.1:0-801 GCF_001807495.1 Corynebacterium sp. HMSC08C04
GCGGATTGCCCCTACCAACTACGCCGAAACGGCAATCGACAATTGATTAAAGAGCTCAAACTCGCTGCAGTGGAAGAAGAGAAAAGTATCTCCCAACTTTTTGAAGAGTGGGCTACACGATGGCTCGAGGAAAGAAGCTGATCGCCTGGTGTATATGCCTACATACACATGTGCGTATGTAGGCATATACACATGTGAGCGCTAGCGCATTGACCTCGCTGTTTTCTAAAGCTCTAGGCCTTGTTCTTCTTCAAGCTCGTCGGTGGGAGTTTGTTCCTCGTTGTCGTGGTTGTTGCTGTGGGTAGTGGTGATGTGCGGTGCGTCGTCTAGTCCGAGGCTTGCGATGAAGTCGAGGCTTGCTTGTGCGCCCTCGTGTAGCTCGCCGGCGTCTTCGTCTTGGGAGTTGTCGGTGTTGTCGGCTTCTGCTGTGGTCTCGGGCGCTGGTGGTTCTTCCTCCGCCTCGTTGTAGGAGGTGTCTGGCTTGTCATAGTCAGTGTTGTCTGGTTCGTAGGCAGCAGCAATGGTTTCTGCGACCATGTCGCGGATTGTCTCTTGGGCAGGTTCATCTATGCCGAGGCGGCGTAGTTCGTAGGTGCGTTGTGCGGCAAGTAGGTTGACTTCGTCGGCGATGTAGCCTGCATGGTCGGCAACATCGTGAGGGATTTCCTCTGCACGCAAGCGGGTAGCAATGTCGGCACGGTCGGCGAAGTCCATTTTCTCGCGGCGGATAGTATCGAGGTGCTGTTGAAGCCTCTGAGTGTGGTCATTGTCGTGTTGTGCGGCAGCGTTTAGGCGCTTGTC
>NZ_KV789200.1:821-37233 GCF_001807495.1 Corynebacterium sp. HMSC08C04
GTGCGGCAGCGTTTAGGCGCTTGTCCCATTCTTCGGTGTCGTCGGCGCGGTAGCAGATTTCGTCCCACAGACCTGCCTCCGGCAGGTTAGCGCCGGTCTCTTCAATGGCCTGCTGCGCTAGGCTGCGGCGCTGTTGCGCTTGTTCAAGACGCGTGTGCGCATGGTCTATGCGCTGTTGGTACGTACCGTATCCATCGGCGTCATGGTCGTAGGCCCGCTCGGCTACTGGGCGGGTGTAGTCCTCTGCCAGTAGGCGCTGGTGCTCAATGTCTGCGCGGGCAGCTTCTTCTTCACGAAGGGCCGCACTGTGGTCTGCCATAGCCTGCTCATAGGCGTGAATACGCGCAGCATCAAGACGCACCTGCTGGAAGTTAGCCTGTACCTCATTGACAGCAGCGTTTTTGTCTTTGTAGAGGCGAGTGGTAATGCTTGCTTCCTGCCAGGTCAGCGATTCCACCTTGGAACGGGCAAAGCGTGCGTGCTCTGCCAACACAGACTGGTTAAGCCGGTTGAGGTTTCCTTCTTGACCAGTAAGTCGGGTGGTCTCCGCACGGTCGTAAGGGTTGTGGGTGCGCAGCCACGTATCGAGTTCTATATCTGTCTGACCAGATACAGGAGGCAATTGGTTGCGCTTTCCGGTATCGCGCAGGCGGAGCTGTTCATCTAGACGGTAGCGGATAAGACGTGCCGGATCGTGAGCGTTGTCAATATCGCGGGTAGCCGCGTCCATGACGGTACGCGGGTCAATGCCCGCGTCAATAAGCTTTGCCCAGCCGTGGCGGATAGGTTCTACACCGTCGTTACTGGTCTCAATCTTTCGGGCAAGGTCGCCGGGGAGCGTATCGATCCAGTCGGGGAGGTAGGCGTCGATGAAGTCGTTGGTGGCCTCGTCTTTGCCCATGAGCCACAGGCCCATCATGCGATCGGGTGAGGTCTGCTCGTCTACGACGTCGGCTATGACCTCGCGCGCGGCCTTCGGGCTGTTATCACGCGAGATTGCCTTATTAAAGACGTCCCTTGTGCTCGGAGCATGGTCTATGCCTTGGTAGTGGTAGTGGCCTTCTTCGGCAAGTTCATCTAGCTGGTGTTCGGTTACCGCATAGATGTGGTTGGCGATTTTGCCGCGTGTAAGTGCGACATACAGCCCGGCCCTATCGACGTGGTGGTCGATTACGGCGCGGGTGCAGTCCACGGTGCTGCCCTGGGCGCGGTGGACGGTAGCAGCGTAGCCTAGCTGCACATTGTCGCGAACGTAGTCTGCTGGCAGGCACAGTTCCTCGCCGGTTGTATTGTTGCGGGCGGTGATACTGCCGCCCTCGGCAATTCCGGTGACAGTCAGCAGCGTGCCGTTGTTAATACGGGTACTGGTAGCAGTCTCGTCGTCGTAGAAAGTCTGGTTTTTGCGCGCCAGAATCGTATCGCCCACGCCTGCTTTTTCGCCTCTGGAAAGCGGGGCTTCCACGGTGGTGTCTACAACGCCCACGGCGATGTAGTGGGCGCGGATTGTCTCGTTGAGTTCTGCCACATCGCGGTTGGTGGCAGCAATAAGCAGGCTGGTTTTGCCGCTGGAAGTATCCGCCAGGTAGTCTGCTGCGGCGTTGTCCAGCATGTCGCTGCGTGCGCCACCATTGACCCAACCGCGCTCAGCGTAGAAGTCGAAGGTAGAAGAATCGCCTTCGCGCAAGCGCAAGCTGGTAGCAGATTGCTTGCTATCTCCGCCGAAGCGCACGACTTCGGAGAGTTGATTGTCAGTGCGGCCTGCGGCGTTGACCATAGCGCCGAAAAGTCCGCCGTTTTCGACCGCGCCGAGCTGTTTGTGGTCGCCGATAAAGCGCACGACTGCGCCTGCTTCTTCGGCAATTTCGAGCAGTGAGCCGATGTTAGGGGTCGAGGCCATGCCGGCCTCATCGACGATGATCATGTCGCCTGCGTTAATGGATACTGGCAGGTCTTTGAGGCTGTGGCCGGGCTTTGTGGGGGGGTTTCCGCGCCAAGTGTAGGTGAGTTTGTCGATGGTAAAAGCGTCAAAACCTAAGTCCTCAGACAACACCTCTGCCGCCTGTGCAGACGGGGCCAGACCAATAACGTTGCGGCCTTCATTCGCCCAGACGTTGGCAACAAGGCGCATAGACGCGGTCTTGCCGGTACCTGCCGGGCCTACGCCGGTAGCGGCTAGTGTGCCGCAGGTAAGGAGGTAGCGCGCCATGGATTCCTGCCCGGCGTTTAGGCGGAAACCAGCCTGATTTTCGTGCTCATCAAGCGCTTTATCAATCGCTGCCGACGGTGCGAATGCAGCCATCGGTTCGTTGAGTGCGCCCAGTGCTTTGTCTTCGGTATCGAGGATGTCCTGGGTGGTATAAAGCTCGCTATCAGCGCGGGTATCGCGGGCTTTACCTGCCGTATTTTTCAAGGCCTCGGGCAGTTCCAACACGTCGAAATCGTTCAGCGCAATGGCCTTATCGCGCACAATTGCTTCCACAACTGTGGCGTGGATAAGGTCGCGCTCGGAAAGAGAATCGAAGCGATAGCCTTGCAGTTTCCCACCCGCAGCAGTCGCTACATGCGAGGTACGAAAATAGGAACGACGCCTAGTTACCGTGGCTAAAACGTCGTCGATCAGGCCCGAAAGGTGGGCCTCGGCGTCAAACAGTGGGCGCTCATCACCGTCAGAATTTGCGGCAAGTTGGTTGATGGCAGCTAGTTCTTCCGCCCCAGTATCACGGGCAGCAACTTCCGCTTTCCAGCCTGCGCGAAGCTCTGAAAGGCTTTCTGGTTCACGCTTTGCGTCACGGGTTTCCAAGATAGCTTGCTGCCACAAACGACCCACCTCAACCGAGTTCGGAGTCGCACCACGCGCGGCAACAAACTCTTCCACCAGTCGCTTATAGACCGGCTGCGCGTCGCGTCGACGCTTGGAAAAAGACTCCATCAACGACTCGGAAATACCGTCGATCTCCCACGTTGGTTCCTTATTTGCCCCGTGGTCACAGGCGGTGAATGTGTAGCCCATTTGGTTAGAAAGCAGGGTGTTCAAGATGGAGTCATAGCGGTGCGAAATCGACTGATGATACTTCATCAACGTGTATCCATCGATGGATAACCAGCGTCCGTCTTCGGTCTGAACTTTGTTGGATACCAGCACGTGCGAGTGCAGATCCGGGTCTCCTGCGCGCGTATCGTAGTGCTTAAATTCGGAAGCGACGAACCCTTTAGTCTTGACTTGTTCACGACCTTGCTTGCCTACTCGGGTAAACAATGCGTTGTCTTCTGCCCACTCCATAGCCTCCTGCACGGCCTGGTGATGAAGCGCCTCAATACGCCGCGCGGTCTCTTCATCAGACAACGCCCACGCCACAGACACCGACTTCGCAGGCGAAAAAGTAAGGTCAAAACCCGACACCGACTGGCGCACATTGTCCTTTAATCCGTTGACCCAATTGACGATTTCCCGGCCTGATTGCGGTTCGACTCCGTGTTCTTCAATGAAGAATTCCCGGCCAATATCCTGCACTAACTCGGCTCGTTCCTGCTTGCTCATCAACGTGCCAGTAGTCTGCCTATGGCGGCGCTCCGCGTCACGCAAAGCGACCAAAACCGGGACATCATTCGTGAAGTGAGCAAACGGACGACCCAGCTGGACGTCCTTGATTTTCTGCCCCTCGGACATCTTCATATCCGCATCCGGGTGCAGACCCTCGCCATACAACGCGGCCATTTGCGACTCGGTAACTTCCCCACCCTGCACGACGTTCTCGGTGTTTAAACCGGCAAGACCAGAGCCCAACCAACGCCCCGGTGGGGTTCCTTTAGCGTCGTAATACTTCGACAAACTTGGCGCGTCTGTCGGCCCATCATTGGTAGCCACAGAGCGCAACAGGTACTCATAACCTGTTCCGCTGTTGACTACGCGCAGGGTCATCATACGCCCTAGTCTAGCAGCCAAAACCCGATTAACACTAAGAGTGCATATAGTGTGTTGTAAAAAGGGCGCCCGCGCCCGCTGCTACAGGTCTACAGCGCTGTCGAAAGCCTGCAGGGATAGTCCGCTGATTGCTTCCGGTTACGCCGAACTTCCCGCACGGTGTTTGTGTCAGGAGTGGAGCGGTGCGTTCGCTGGCATTGTGGGTTTATGGTTACCGCAAGTAGAAGTTTGAGGAAGCGTCAGGAACTACGTCAGTATCTCGAAGAAGGACAGCGTAAGCTTCGCGACCGGAAAAAGAGCACCAACTCGTTGCTCAGCCTTATTGATCAGCGAGACAAGTTGAACGAAAAGATTGGTGAAGCCTCGCAGTCCATTATCGACCTAGGCGAAGCTAAAGAGTTTGTGCGCGAGCTCGTCGGTGTCAGCCAGCGAGACTTCAACGACATGCTGGGGGCCGCTAGTGATTCCTCCCCTAGTTGTACTGCTCGGGGACGTTGATCAATCGTGAGAACGGCGGCTGGTTGTCGCAGGCCGTGTGCGGGCGGTGCTGGTTGTACTGGTGCAGCCAATCCGGCAGGGCGTCGCGTCGTTCTTGCTCGCTGGTGTAGCAGCGGGCGTAGGCCCACCCGTCGGCCATGGTCCGGTGGAAGCGCTCTACCTTGCCGTTGGTCTGCGGCCGGTACGGACGCGTCCGCTTCGGGGTGATCGAGAGGGCCTCGCAGGTGTCCCGCCACAGGTGCGAGCGATAGGCGCCACCGTTGTCGGACAGCACCCGCTCCACGGCGACGCCGCGATCGGCAAACCACGCCACAGCCCGATGCAGGACCCCGACCGCGGTGACGGCGGTCTCGTCGTCGTGGACCTCGGTGTACGCGACGCGGGAGTGGTCGTCAATGACGGTGTGCACGAACGCGTACCCGAGCCTGGGGTTGTGCCACTTGCTCTTCGGCTTACCCGGTGTCGCCGTTCGGTTGTGGTCGCCCTGGCGGCGGCCGACGTAGCGCCAGCCGCCGCCGTCGGGGATGTTCCCGAGCTTCTTCACGTCCACGTGGACCAGGGAGCCGGGGTGGGGGTGTTCGCACCGGCGGATCGGTTCGCCAGTCTCGCGGTCCATGTAGGAGAGCCGGTTCAGTCGGGCACCGGCCAAGATGCGGTGGACGGTCGAGGGCGCGATGCCGAGTCGGGCGGCGAGCTGCACGGGGCCCTCACGCAGCCGTATCCGCAGGCTGACGCACCGCTTCGTCGTCGCCTTGTCCGTCTTGTTCGGTGAGGTCTTCGGCCGGGACGAGCGATCCTGCATCGACTCGCCGGCGCGATAGCGGTCGACCCACCTCTTCACGGTCGGCCAGGAGACCTGGAAGCGGGCGGCGACTTCGCTGATGGGCCAACCGTCGTCGACGACGAGCTGGGCCACCTTGAGCCGGTGGCGAGGTGTCAGGGTGGCGTTGGCGTGAATCACTCCTCACCTGCTGCGACGGGCGTCGTCCGCGGCGTTCGGAGTTGCCCCAGGACTGCAAGGAGGATCGTCGTGGCGAGCGGCACGAGTCCGGCGGCGATGAACAAGCTGGCAGCGGCGATGTGTCGGCTGAGGAGTCCGGTGAGTGCGATGGACAGTGGCATGAAGGCGATGGAGATGAAGAAGTCGAGGCTGGCGACTCGGCCGAGCATCTCCAAGGGGACTTGTTCTTGGAGTACTGCTCCCCAGATGACCATTCCGATCCCGATCAGCGCCCCGTAGAACGCGAGGCCTGCGCCGATGGCCCACGAATTGCTGGTGAGCGCCGGGATGGACAGGGGCAGGCATCCGATCACCCAGGCACCGACCATGGCCGGCAGGAAGCGTTCCGGTGTGCGCCACGACCCAGCTAGCAGAGAACCCACCACCCCGCCCGCGCCGAGGGCAGCCAGGACGGTGCCGTAGAGTGCAGGTCCGTTTTCATGCGATGAGCGTATGACCGCGGGCAGGAGAACTTCCAGCGGACCGGTCACGGCCAGGCCCATGGCGGCCGCCAACAGCACGCTGGAGCGAACCCAGCGCGTGCGGGCGACGTAGCCGAACCCGTCGAGCAGGTCCCGCAGCGCAGAGGTGGCCGGAGCTTCGGCGTCGGTCTCGGCTGAGCAAGGGGCAGGAAGCCGCAGGGCGGCGATCAGGGCGAGTCCGAGCGCGCCGGCGATGAGGTACCCGCCCGCGGCGGGCATGCTGGCACCGATGACCGCTCCGACGGCGGCGGGCGCAATTGCCTGTCCGACCAACGGGCGGGCGGCGCCTTCGAGGCCGTTGACGGCCATTAAGTCGTCGCCGTCCACCAGGACTGGCACCAGCGCCGTGTAGGCGGGGAAGAAGAATGCGGTTGAAGTGCCAATGATGAACGCGGAGACCGCGAGCATCCAGAAGGTGACAATGTCGAGGATTGCTGCCGTGGACGTCGCGGTCGCGATGGTGAGGTTCAGGGTGAGCACGCTCACGATGACGGACTTATTGGGGAACCGGTCTGCGATTACGCCAGCTGGGAGGGATCCTGCAAGCAGGCCAATGCCGCTCCAGACTACGACACCCGACAGGGCGGCTGGCGTGGCGCCCAGGTCGAGGGTCTGCATGGCAAGGTAGAGGGCCCAGGCACCCTGGGCGAAGATGGTCAGCACCATCGCTGCGAACAGCTGACGGTACGTGGGGATGGTCAAGGGGTGAAGCGGGTTCATGGCATGTCCTTCAGGTCAAGGTTCAGGTAGGGCCAGTCGGCCAGGTCGTGGAGCATCTGACGGTCATGCGTGGCAACGATCACCGCGCAGGAGGTCTGCAGCAGCTCGGTGGTCATGTCATCAACGAGGATCGAGGACAGATGATTGGTGGGCTCGTCCAGGAGCAGCAGGTCTGGATCCTGGGCCAGACACATGGCCAGGTGGAGACGGCGTTGCTGTCCTTGCGACAAGCGCCCCACCGGCGTGCCGGTTGCGGAGGCTTCGAGCAGCCCGAGCGAGCCGAGGGACGGCGCCTGAGCTCGACGGCCTAGCTTCGCCAGGTAGGCCTCATAGACCTCGTGTGCGGGGCTGGAGCGGTCCCAGTCGGGGACCTCTTGGGACAGCAGAGCGATGCGCGCTCTCGGATTAACTCGCACATGTCCCGTGGTGGGGGCCAGCCGCCCTGCGAGAAGTGCCAACAGGGTGGATTTTCCCGCGCCGTTCGGTCCGGTGACCACCAACCGGTCACCGCCGTTCACGTCGACCGAAACCGGAGCGTCCAATCGGCCCTTCACAGTAACCTGGGTGGCGTTCATGATGCTCTGTCCGGCACGGGTTGCCGAGGCGGGCCACGCAAGACGCAGTGGCGGCGCCGGGACGCCGATTTCATGACTTTTCAGGTCTTCGATACGTCGGTTGAAGGCTTGGACCACTCCAGCAGCGCGTGTGGCACGTTGGTGCTTGCCTGTGCCCTTTTCAGGTCTCCATCCACCCTGGGACAGGCGGGAGCGCGCCTCGGCTGAAGCGCGTGTCAGTTCCTCGTGTCGGGCAACCTGGGCGGCGTGATCCTGTTCCCACTTGAGGCGTTCTCGTCGGCGGCCTTCAATCCAGCCTTTGTAGCCGCCCGAGTAGGTTCGCGGGACACCATCTCGGGTCGGGTCGAGATCCAGGAAGGTCGTCGCCACGTCGCGCAGCAGGGCGCGGTCGTGGCTGACTAAGGCCAGGCCACCGGGGTGGTCCCGCAGGCGCTCAGTCAGGAAGGACAGCCCTGCAGCGTCCAGGTGGTTGGTGGGCTCGTCCAGCAGCAACAGGTCAGGGGTCGATCCGAGGGCGACCGCCAGCCGTACCCGGTACCGCTGGCCGACCGACAAGGTCGACAGGACCCGATCGCGGTCGCTACAGGCGTTCAGGCCCGCCAGGGCGATGTCAACACGGCGGTCTGCATCCCAGGCGTCCAGCCGCGTGGCCGCCTCGAGTGCGGCGGAATAAGCGTCGGCCGCGTCATCGCCCGCGGCCAGCGCCGCGGTAGCCACGTCGAGGGCCTGCAGAGCGGCCCTGGATGGGGCGGTCGCCTCGGCAATGAGGTCACCGACCGTGCGATCGCCCTCGGTGGCCATGTCCTGCTTGACCAGGACGAGGGAACCCACCCGGGTCACCACTCCCGAGTCGGGTTTCAAGATCCCCGCCAGTATATGGAGCAAGGTGGTCTTGCCCCGGCCGTTGTCGCCGACGATCGCCAGTCGCGACCCGGTGGAGACGGTGACGTCAGTCCCACTCAGCAGCGGCCTGTCGCCGAGTGTCAGGTGGAGTGATTCAGCGCGGATGTGTGCAGCGGGCCCTTGGGATGTCCCGATCCAGGCACATGATCGTAAAGGTTCTGTGGTTGGCATTGCGTACTTTCAGCTCGTCATGGAGCCGGGCACCACGAAGCGGCCGCCCGGCAGATGGCCAGGACGGCAGACGAGAGGTCATAAGGGGTCCCGCCGCCGTCAGCGGACGGAACGCAGCTTCATCGAGGCGATGCCTGAGTACATGCGGCCGAGGATACAGAGCCCGGGCGATGCCACGCAAGTCAACTAACGTCCCCGGTCAGTACACCTAGTGCGCAGGATTCGTCTGGAGACGATGAGTCGCACTCTGACGACAATGAGCGCCAGGACAACGACGAAGCCGCCAGCGCCCTCAGAGGCGCTGGCGGAGAGGGTGACTACGATTCTGATGGTCAGTAGTCGGTAGAGAGAAAGAGCAGTCTTTTGCAGTGATGCTGGCTAGTACTTCTGCTCGTTGGGGTCGTAGTACTCGCCAGGGTTGGCGGGCGCGTCTTCGTACGTGTTGGAGTAGGGCGAGTCGTTAGTCTCGTCGGTGGTGCGCTCGTAGTGGTCGGCCATGGAGCCAATCATCACGCCGAGGAAGGTAAGGAAGTACCAGATGATGACCCAGGCGATTACCCCGCCTAGCGCTCTGATGATTCCTGCCACCAGTCCTGCGCGTCGTATCTGGGCAATGAGCATCCAGGCCGGCATGGCGATGAGTGCAGCTGGGGACATGGTTGGTAGAGCCGATAAAATGACAGTGCCTCCATAGGTCGTCCTCCCGCCCTCTCTTTGGTGCATGCCGCCCCATGGTGCCATTGAAGAGTTTTGAAAAGACTCCACCAGTCTCGCACATAGTAAACATTGTTTACAGAGTGTCGATTAAACAATCCTAGCGACAGCCCCACGAGTGGCAGCAATGGTAAACATTGTTTACGATTGCTGCCAAGGAGAGGATACTGCACATGAAACAATCTCCCCACCCTTCCGGACGTGTGGTGTCTGTACGGATGCCAGACGAAATCATTGAACGACTCGACGCTCTCTGCGATAGGACAGGACGTAGTCGAGGTTTCTACTTAAAAATGGCTATTACGGCCATGCTGCCCAAACTAGAAGAATTCCATTGGAATCAAGTGGCTGCGGACTTCGAAGAGAAGACAATCAACAACCTGTTTAACCAAATAATGCTCAACGGGCTAAAAGACGAGACCGAAGAACAGGAGTGAAGCCACTAATTCCTTAGGTTCTAAGCAAGCTTCACCAAAGAAAATAACCGATAAGGCCTCTTGGCGAGAACCGCCACCATTACTAAATCTCCCAGTAGGTCACATTGGTGTGATTTAATAGGCGAAGAAAATAAAAAGCCGCGCCCTACACTCATGGGGTGCGCAGCGCGAGCGGCACACACCCTCGGTTCGGGTTAAGGGTCAAAAAGTGTGTCCGGAATCGCGGATTTTCACGGATTGACCTGTAGGTTTCCGGAAAGTATATGCTCCGGAAGCATATATCTAGCCCCCGACGGGAAATCCTCGGTGTGGCAGCCGTGATGTGCTATGCGCGGCGTGGTGTGGTGTCGCAATGTCGAAGAACCAACCACGCTGCCACTGCGGCGGTGAAATGAAACGCAACGGCACCACCAGCAAAGGCACCACCAGATGGCGCTGCAAACAATGCGGCGCCTCCAGCGTCAAACGTCGAAACGACATCACCAACGCGGCAGTGTTCACCCAGTTCATCGAGCATTGCACCACCGCAATATCACTCGACGACCTAGCCAAACGAAACGGTGTTAGCCGCGCCACCATGAAGCGGCGCTTCAAGTGGTGCTGGCTCGTTGATGTGCCTGACCCCACCGCCGGCCACCACAAGCGAATCTACGACCAGGTATTTCTCGATGGCACCTACACCGCCGGTGGCTGCCTGATCGTCGCGGCGACCATCGACCACGTGATCGCCTGGCACTGGTGCAAACACGAAACCACCCGCGACTACCAACTGCTGCTTGAACGCATCGAAGCCCCACTCATCGCCGTCATCGACGGCGGCCAAGGCGCATACAGCGCAATCAAAAAGTGCTGGCCGACTACGAAAATTCAACGCTGCCTCGTCCACGCCCAACGCGTGGTCCGCCGCTACACCACCACCAACCCACGCACCGATGCCGGGCGCACCATCTACCGACTTGCGCTGAAACTGACCCGGATCACCACACTGGATGAAGCCGCCGCGTGGGGTGTGCAACTGCACGAGTTTTCAACGATCTACCGGGAATGGATGAACGAGAAAACCATGATCAAAGACCCCAAAACAGGTGCATGGACCCGCGTGTGGACCCACCACAACGTGCGCAAGGCCTACAACAGCCTCAACCATCTTTGGCGGTCCGAGATGCTGTTTGTCTACCTCAACCCGCCAGCAGGAGTCCTTGCGCCCGAGCGGATCAAATCCACCACCAACAGCTTAGAAGGCGGCATCAACGCCCAGCTCAAACTGCTCGCCAGAACCCACCGCGGCAGATCAGGCGAACGACAACGCCGCATGCTGGATTGGTGGCTCTACTTAAAAACGGAACTGCCTGACGATCCAGTACGAATCGCCAGGCAGTCCGACTGGGGCCAGGGCCAACTCGCCAAAGTATCCACCCTGACCCAAACCGAGAACCAAGCCGACCACGAAACAGGACGCCCAGCCCTCTACGACAACGCTATCGACACCGACTACACCCACTCAATCGGCATTCAAAAAGGCCAAATCTAACCCCCGCGACACGCCGAGCCAGACACACATTTTGACCCTTAACCCGAGGTACCGCCCCAAAAACCACAAAGCTCCCAGCAAACTAAGTTGCCGGGAGCTATGGATTAATTCGCCAAGATTGGGACACTGGCTAGGCCCCAATCAAGCAATAAGCTTTAGGCGCCAGCGTTGCCGATCTGGTCATCGAGCTTGTCGCGACCCTGCTGAATCTTGTCAGCCTTGTCCTCGCCGAACTTCTGCTCTGCCACCTCAGCAGCCTTGTCGAGGCCCTTATCGGAAATCTGCTCGCCCTTGTCGGAGTTCAGTGCGTCCTTTGCCTTGTCGAAGATACCCATTTAGCATCCCAACCTTTCTAAAATACTTTCGATATATCTTTCACCGCACCCCCAATGAAGGCTAAACCCCTTCATCGCGAATGCCTTTCCAACGCTACATGCGTTTGCCAATTCATGCCATAAAGAACTATTTATAGACGGGAATAGGCTCGCCATTTTCGGACAATCGCAGTCCATTCGCCTTTCCTTAAAATTTTCAGATTTCTCAGGTTTTACCTGCGATAACACCCCCGAGTCCACCCCCGATTTTAAGTATTTGTTCCAGCAATATAAGAGTCAACAAATTAAGTAAAATTAGGGAATGCTAGCGTAGCAGAACATCACTCAAATGATCCTGACGGTCGTTTTCTGGCGTTTTCCATCGGTACGCGCGCAAACTTGCAAAAATGATAGCCGCGGCATGGGAGGATGACCCAGCCCCCATCATTTCCCCCACCACCAAAACTCATCCGCTTTTCAGTCATGACCTCAACCCACAGCGACTCCGCGAGCGCCCCAACTGCCGATTCCCAAGCCCAAGAGGAATTCTTTGGGCTTGTCTGGCCAGGCAAGGCGCAAGCAGCAGAACAAGCAAAAATTGCGACCACCAAGCAAAAGATTGCAGTGTCAACGCCGGTAGCTTGTTCCAATTCCATCGTCGAAGGCGACAACCTCGACGCGCTCAAGCTGATGGTGGCAGATGGCTTTGCTGCCGATGTCATCTACATCGACCCTCCTTATAACACCGGCAAAGACTTTGTTTATAAGGACAATTACCGCAGCCGCCGCAAAATGAACTCTGGCAGCTATAGCGGCTGGCATGCGCAGTGGCTGTCTATGATGCTCCCCCGGCTCATCCTCGCGCGACAGGTCCTCAAAGACACCGGTTTTATTTTTGTCTCCATCGGTGAAGATGAAAGTGCCAACGTACGCAAAGTGTTGGATGAAATATTCGGTGAGAACTGTTTTGCCGGACAATTGATCTGGAAAAAGGGCGGGACCGGGAAGAACGACTCCAAATACGCGGTGGTCGAGCACGAGTACATCCTGGCTTATGCCAAGTCCCCAGCTAACCCTGGTTTCAACGCCGATTCTGAAGCTCATACCACGACCAAGTACAACTTCAGCGACGAGAAGGGAAACTATTCGCTGGTCCGCCTGGACTCCAAAACACTGGGTTATCTTCCTTCCCTAGACTTTCCCATCGCAGATCCCCAAGGCCGCGAATACTGGCCCCACCAGCCAGCCGGCAAAGACAAGGTCGCGCGCTGGCGCTGGGGCAAAGACAAGGTCGAGGCCAACTATGAGCAATTGGTCTTTCGACGCGGTTTTGTCTACACGAAGAACTATCAGAAAAAGGGCGCGCGGCCGCGTTCCATCCTGGACGGTGAGCGCTTTGGCGTCACACGCGCTGGACGCCGCGATGCGGAGGACGTCATGGGAGTTCAGGGCGTCTTCGATTTCCCGAAGCCAGTGCGCCTTATCAAGCACCTCATCGCCATCGCCGGCGGTCCCGACGCCGTGGTGCTTGATTTCTTCGCCGGATCCGGCACTACCGCTCAGGCAGTCTTAGAACTCAACGACAGCGACGGCGGCTCCCGCAGCTTTCACTTGGTCCAGATGCCGCAGCCTACTGATAGCAAAGGCCCGGCTTTTGCCGCGGGGTACGAGACGGTCGCAGACATTTGCATCGCCCGCGTCGCCGCCGTACCAAACGCTAAGTTTGCACACTACGTCCTGCAGGATTAGCAAGACTACTTCGTTTTCTTGCCAGATTCTGGGTCAATGGTGCCTGCGGGGCGACCTGGAATACCGAAGAAGTCAAGAACGCGGTCGGTGGCAAAGCCCTTGCCTACCTCCGCGCGATCGTCGGCAAGCCCGCCCGGCCAGATATGCGAGCCGCCGCCGATACGGATGTGCTGCAGCGGAGCCTTACATCCAATCCACGTTTGCTGCAGAGCGTTGTTAACCAGCTGCGTCGTTGAGATCTGCGTGGTGCATTCATTCCGGCGCCGGTTTTGCTCCATGACTTCCGCTACCGAATCGTACTTAGTGTCATGGCGGGTTCCCCCGTAGTACTCCACCACGGGGTCATCGGTGCCGTGCATATCGAGACGGCCGACCGGGGCTTCCGAACAGCCCTTGTGAATGCCCTCATAATAGGCCGCAGACACCGTTGCGATAGAGCGGAAAGTCTCCGGCATACGGCACGCCAAAAAGGCAGCAAATCCACCGCCGTTGGATAGGCCCGCGGCAAAGATACGGTCATCATCTACCGCATAGGTAGCACGCAAGCTATCAACCATGTCTGCAACGAATTTAAGGTCTTCCTCCTCGCTCGTTTTCGCATAAGGCGCCGGCGTCCAAGCATTATCCTCACCTTCTGGATAAACCAGAATGGCTTTCGCGGAGTTGAACTCCGTATAGCCCTCAATGGTTTTGGGCTTCTCGCCCCAACCGTGGAAGACCATCACCACTGGCCAGCGCTTATCCGCGTCATAGTCTTCCGGCACATGCAGCAGGAAGTTGCGGCCATTCGGCATATTGATCTGCTTGGTTTGACCTGGCTCCGGGCCATCCAAAGGCGCCGAGACAGGGATGCCGAGGTCAGAGTCCTTATCCCAGAGTGTGCCGGACTCTGGCGCAGGCTCCTGCGTTGGCGTTGCCGAACAGGCTGTGGCAAAAGCCAAATTTAGACAAAACAGCACAAGCAGTGATTTCTTTAGGCTGCTCCGAGTAGAGCCGGCAAAAGCCCACCGCAAGTTAGAACAACGAGCATTAAGGGACACCTTCTCAGTCACGTCCTTTCTGCCACGCGTTCCACAATTGTTGATATCGGCCTTTAGAATCTAGCAGCTGCGCATGAGTGCCCTGTTCAATCACCCGGCCATCTTCCATAACCAGCACACAATCAACCTTGGCGGCTTGGTCAAGACGGTGGGCAACCATAAGTGAAGTGCGCCCTTTTGTGACGGCATCGGCAGCCGCGTCGAGTGCACCCGCACCACGCGAACCGGCCTCCGCAGTTGCCTCATCAAGAACCACGATTGCCGGATCCAGCAACATAATACGAGCCAGCGCCAGCTGTTGCGCTGCAACGGGGTCTAGCTGAATGCCCCAAGCGCCCACGACTGTATCAAGGCCATCGGCCAAGTCCTCAACCCAGCGCGCCTGGACTGCGCGTAGTGCCTGCCAAATCTCCTCGTCACTGGCATCGGGGTTACCCAGGGACAGGTCATCGCGCAGCGTGCCGGAAAAGACGTGGACTTCCTGGGAGACCATGGCCAGGCGGGTAACTCGCTCGGGGTCGGAAAGCCGCGAGACCTCTACCCCATCAACCTTGACGCTGCCAGCACTCGGCACGCGCAGTCCAGCCAGCAGCGCCGCAACTGTAGTCTTTCCCGCGCCAGAAGCACCCACCAGTGCGACGGACTGCCCCGGCGCAATGCTGACGTTGACGTCGCGCACCGCCCACGCGTTATCGCCGTAGCTAAAGCTAACGTCCTCCATCGCGACCTCACCACGCGGAGCCGGAGCACCCGCAGGCGGAATTGCCGCGGGCGGATCTGTAGTAACGCCAACGATGCGTGCGAGAGAGGCATAGCCCGACTGCACCGTATCCAGCACGCGCATAAGCCCGAGCAGCGGGCCACGCAGGCGGATAAGCATCAGCATCGCCGCCGTTACTGAACCCACCGTCATCGCGCCCTGCGTGGTGACCCACAAGCCCACCAAAAGGCCGACGCTCAACATCACCAGCTCCACGGTGGTGATCCATAGCTGCAGGACCATCATCGTGCGCCTTGCGGCGAAGCCATGCTCAACCACCTCACGGGAAGCGCCATTGATGCGCTCACGCATCTGCGGCTCCATCTGATAAGCGCGCACCGTGGCGCGTCCGTGGATTGTCTCCAAGATGCGGCGCGCACGCTCCGCCATGGAGGCCCGCTCGTCTGCATAGCGCTGTGGCGCATGGCGCAGGTAGTTGCGCGCAGCAAAGAAATAGATTGGCGCTGCACAAACCACCACCAGTAGGAACTGCCAGTCCAATGTGACCAGGGCGATGGCGGTAGTACAGATGGCAAACAGCGAGCTCGTTAAGACCGGCGCTGTCTCCGTTACGGCCGAGGAAAGCTCAGCCACGTCATCCGTGGAACGGGAGACCAAGTCACCCGATCCGGCCTCCTCCACGCGGTGGACCGGCAGGCCCAAGGCCGTGCCGACAGTCTCCTCGCGCAGGTTCGCAATCACTCGCTCAGTAATGCGCGAAAGCAGATAAAAACCGGCCGCAGAAAGCCCAGCCGAGGCAATCGCAACCACGATGAGCCCAATGCCAATGCCGCTGAGACTGCGCAGCTGCCCGCTCCCCTCAACCACCGCATCGACAATCTTGCCCAGCAGCACCGGGACATAGACATTGGCCACCGCACCACCGGTAAGCAACGCCAGCGCCAGGAAACAGACCTTGCCCGCATTCGGCAACGCCTTCACGTGTTCGCCCACCTTGCGGCGGACCTGCGGCCAGGTTGCAGTAGGAAAACGCATTAGATGTCCTCCCCTTCGCTCGCATGCGCGGCTGCAGCAGGCTCGCTCACACTATCGGCCACCGCGGTCCACGCCGGCGCGTTGGTATATACCACGGTGGTCATCCCGCGGCGGGCGTCACGCACGCGCTCAGCGACGACCTGTTCCGTCACCGAGTCGAGCGCAGTGGTCGGGTCCTGAAGGACGAGCACCTCGGCGTCGGCAGCGATCGCGCGCGCCAACGCAACGCGCTGACGCTGACCACCAGACAGCGCACCGCCGTTTTCGCCGACCTCCTTTTCCAGACCGCCGGGAATATCCTCCGCCGCCGCGACGTGCAGCGCTCGTTGCGCCGCAGCCTTATCCGCAGCAATGTTGGACGCAACGGAACCTGCAAAAAGGTCCGCCGCATGCGGGGCCACAAGGAAGCGGTCTCGCGGCAGGTCAATCAGCTCTTGCGGCGCCACCCCCTTGATGACGTGCAGGCCAGGCTGCCAGCCAGGATCCCTAGCATCCGCCGCCTCACGGAAAGGCGCGTTGAGCAAAGCCGTAATGCGGCGACCACTAGCTTGAGCCGCGGCCCACCGCGAGGCAATATTCTTGCCCATCATCGTCATCGGCGTGATGACGAACTGCGTTAGGCCGACCACTGTGATGAGTTGTCCAACGCTCATCGCGCCCTTTACCGCCATCGCGCCGGCGGCCAGAGCCACCACGATGACGTAAATGGAACCGACAGCTTCGGTCGTGGCATTCAGCCGCGCGCGGGCGCCATTGGCAGAAACCGTCTTTGTATAGGCCGTGTCCGATACCTGCGAATAACGGCCCCGCACCGTCGCGATAGCGCCTAGGCCTTTCAGAATGCGTAGACCCTGAACCACATCGGTGGCCATCGCGGAAGCCTGTGCTAGGGCGGCCTGACGCGCGCCCGAGCTCTGCCGCAAAGGCTTTGCCGCACGCAGAGAAAACCAAACCACCAGCGGTCCCCCGAGCAAGATGGCAATTCCCAGCGCCCAATTAACGCGCGAAGTCATCACCGCGACGTAGACAATGGCGCTAACTTCCGCCACGGGAAAGACAGTCATGATGACCGCATCAGACACGCGCTTGGTATCTGAGGACGCGATGGACAATAACTCGCCCGCCGTATGTTTAGCACCGGCAATCCCACGGGGATCCTGAATGCGATCCGTCACCGCCATGCGCAAGTCATGGCCAACCTCCAGCATGGCTCGGGAAAACATTCCGCGCGCGCACCATGCCGCCGACGCATTAACGCAAAAAATAGCAAGCAAAATCCCCAACCAGCGCAGCAAAGAGGAAAAGGACTGATAAGCAATCGCTCCATCGATAGCGTTTCCTACAACAACTGGGGTCATGCCGTTGCACAAGAATGAAACGGACATCAATACGGCCGCAGGGATCGTCTTTTCGCGCCGAGAAAACACGGTCTTTAAAAGCCACCGTGAATCCTGAGGTACGGGAAGTCTCGACATGGTGACCCATTCTATTTCAGCTTGGATAATTTTCCGGAACCGTCTAACACGGTAGGTTATAAGTCCATATGACTTCTCAACTGCCCAACCCCGCGCACTATCCGAGTTACCGCAAGGCCTCGGAGAAGCAAACCCCTACCTTCAAGGGGGCGGAGCATCGTGCAGCCTCCGCACGTGCCTTCGTGCAGGGTGCCGATAACTACCATGACGTGCGCCCCAGCTACCCTGCCGAAGTAGCCGCACTAATAGCGGATGCCCACACGGTGGTCGATATCGGCGCTGGCACCGGCAAGCTCACGCAGACGCTGCACAATCCCGTCGTTCTGGCCTGCGACCCTTCCCCCGACATGACGCGTGTGTTGCGCACCCAGCTTGGTATTCCAGCCTGGCGGGCGGTGGCGGAGAGCACTGCGCTTGCCGACGCCTCCGTGGACGCTGTCGCCTGCGCCCAGACCTGGCACTGGGTCGAAGTGGAAAAAGCCTGTAGAGAATTCGTTCGCATCGTGCGGCCAGGCGGCAAGGTGCTTCTAGTGTGGAACACCCTCGACGTCGGCGCCGACCCGTGGATCCTGCGCCTGGCCCGCATCATGCACTCCGGCGATATCCAGCGCCCCGGCTTTCTCCCCGAGCTTGCCCCTCCCTGGGAAATCGAGCGCGAACTGCGGCTTAACTGGGCGCATACGCTCTCCCCGGAACAGCTACATCAATTGATGCACACCCGCTCTTATTGGCTGCGCAACGGAGAAAAGATCCATGAGCGCATGACCTATAACCTTAATTGGTACCTCTTCGAGCACATGGGCTTTGCACCCGGCCAGCTAATCGACATCCCGTATCGCACGGATGCCTTTTTGCTGCGCCGAGCGCACTAGAACCAGAAGAGTCTAGAACTAGAGAAGTACTGTCGCCAGCAGGGAGCCCACGACGCAGGAGGTAAACACCGAGATCGCGCCGGGGATGATGAAGGAATGGTTTACCACGAACTTGCCGATGTGCGTGGTGCCGGTGCGGTCGAACCCGATGCAGGCAAGGTCCGAAGGGTAGGTCGGCAGGATGAAGTAGCCATAGGCGGCACCGTAGAAGCCAACAATGATGGCTGGGTCAATGCCCAGGGACAGTCCGATCGGCGCAATGGCTACCAGAGCGGCGGCCTGGGAGTTGACCAGCTTGGACACGACGATCAGGACGATGGCATAAGCCCACGGAGCGGACTCCACAATTCCGCCCAGATTAGATTCCAGAGAGTCGATGTGGGCTTCGAAGAAGGTATCGGCCATCCAGGCCACGCCGAAGACCGAGAACACTGCGGTCATGCCCGCCTTGAACACTGGCGTGGAGGCGATCTTCTTGTTGTCGACGTCGCAGAAAATCAGGATGATTGCACCGGCGACCAGCATGACCATTTGAATGACCAGGTTCATCGACAGGGCCTTCAACTCACCGTCCTCATTCGGGAAGGAAGGACGCAGGACGTCGAATGCGCCCAAGATGACCACGATGGCAATGGCGGATAGGAAGACCGCAACGGAGCGCTTTGCCGACGCCGGGAATACCTCGTCCAGCAGGGAGTGGCTGGAGGCGGAGATGGTCTTGGCAAACTCTGGATCCTTCATCTTCTCTTGGAAGACCGGGTCCTTATCAAGGTCTTTACCGCGACGCAGCGACCAAAGGGCAGCCAGGAAGACGCCGGAAAGCGATGCCGGAATGGCGACCATGAGGATCTGCGGGATGGAATAAGACGTGCCGGTGATACCAGCGTTCTCAGCAATAATGGAGGCAAGGGACACCGTAGCAACGGAAACTGGCGAGGCGGTGATACCCATTTGCGCAGAGGTCGAAGCAACCGCCATTGGGCGCTCCGGGCGAATGCCCTTCTTCAGGGCGATGTCCTCGATGATGGGAAACATCGTGTAGACCACGTGGCCGGTACCGCATAGAACGGTCAGGAACCAGGTGGTAAGCGGAGCCAAGATGGTGATGCGTTCTGGATGCGCACGCAGGAATTTCTCCGCGAACTGCATCATCACTTCGAGGCCCCTCGCCTGCTGCAGCGTAGCCGCACAGCCAATGACGGCGATGATGGTCAGCATCACGTCCACCGGTGGCTCGCCCGGAGCCAGGCCGAAGACGAAGACCATGACGATAAGGCCGATGCCGGAGATAAGGCCCAAGCCGAGGCCGCCGTAGCGGGTGCCGAGCAACAGCGCGGAGAGAATGACGATGACTTGAAGAACGATCGCCACTACTGAGGCGGGATCGAGAACTGAGGCTAACATGTCGTGCCTTTCGGAAAACCAAATCAATTACACATATTTAGATTATTCGAACGGGCATAACATCACAGAACCAAAAAGGCGAGCTATTCGTCACACCTTGCGGGGGTGGAAAATAGCTCGCCTTTTGATCGCGTTAGCGCTTAGAGTTCTTACCGCGACGCTCGCGCACGCGCACCGCGATGCGCACCGGAGAACCGTGGAAGCCGAAACGCTCGCGGAACTTGCGCTCCAGATAGCGACGATAACCAGCGTCCAAGAAGCCAGTAGTAAACAGCACTATTGTTGGCGGCTGCGTCGATGCCTGCGTAGCAAAGAGCACGCGCGGCAGGCGGTTGTTCTTCATCGGCGGCGGGTTCGCAGCGATAGCCTCACGCAGCCAGTTGTTAAGCTGGCCGGTGGATACACGCTGATCCCAGCTCTCCAGGGCCTCGATCATCGCCGGCTCCAGGCGCTGCAGGGCGCGGCCGGTCTGCGCGGAGATGTTGACGCGGGTAACCCATGGCAGGTGGCGCAGCTGCTCGTCGATCTCGCGATCCAGGTAGTAGCGGCGGTCCTCGTCCATCAGGTCCCACTTGTTGAACGCGATGACTAGAGCCTTGCCGGATTCGAGAACCATGTTGAGCACACGCTGGTCCTGTTCAGAGACCTCCTCGGAGGCGTCGATAAGCATGATGCACACCTCAGCAGCGTCAATTACGCCGCGGGTACGCAGCGAAGCGTAATACTCGTGCCCTTGCGCGTTCTTGACTTTCTTGCGCAGGCCAGCAGTATCGATGAACTTCCAGAGACGCTGATCAAGCTGCACCAGTGAGTCAACTGGGTCGACCGTAGTACCCGCCACATTGTCCACGACGGAGCGTTCCTCGGAGGTCAGCTTATTCAGCAGCGAGGACTTACCAACGTTCGGCTTACCCACCAGCGCCACGCGACGCGGTCCGGAAGTAATCGAAGAATGGCGCGGCTCCTCGGGGAAAAGACGCAGGATCTCATCGAGAACGTCCGCGCCACCGCGACCATGCTGCGCAGAAACCGGCCAAGGATCGCCCAAGCCCAAAGCGTAGAACTCGGCCATATCGGCGTACATGGTCTCAGAATCGAACTTGTTGGAGACCAAGATGACCGGAACCTCGGACTTTTGCAGCTTGCGTGCCATAACAGAGTCGGTCTCGGTGATGCCGACCTTCGTGTCGACCACGAAGACGATGACATCTGCAGTTGCCATGGCCTGCTCTGCCTGGCGAGCAATAGCAGCGTGGATGCCCTTGACGTTCGGGTCCCAGCCGCCAGTGTCCTGGACGAGGAAGCGCTGGCCGTTCCAGTCCGCGATATAGGAAACGCGGTCACGGGTAACGCCTGGGTGATCCTCCACCACTGCCTCACGGCGGCCCAAGAAACGGTTTACGAGGGAGGACTTGCCCACGTTTGGGCGACCAACAACAGCCACGGTGCAGAGGTTTTCCTCGGTGTGGGAATCCTGCACGCCGAAGGCACGGGAAAGTTCTTCCCACTCCTCCTCGCTCATTGGCTCTTCGCCGTCAGACTCATAGTCTTCACCGAAGTCGGCGTCGCCGAACTCGGAATCATCAAACTCACCGTTCTCGAGCTCCGACTCGTCGAATTCGTAGTCGAATTCTTCGGCATCGAAATCGCTCGGGGCCCAGCCGCCGTGCGGGTCACGGGCTACTTCTTCTTCGAGCTTTCCCACTGGATAGTGGAACTGGGTATCGAAGTCGCCTGCGGCGTTATTGTCTTCTTGACCTGCAAAACCCTTAGACATGTGCAGACTCCTTCACAATTTCGGTGAGAGCGTCGAGGACCTCTTCCAGGCTCATGAAAGAGGTATCGACGAGGGTGGCGTCTTCAGCTGGACGCAGCGGCGAGGTGGCGCGGGAAGAATCCGCGGCATCACGGCGCTCGACGTCTGCCAAGACGGTGGCGAAATCAGATTCCAAGCCTGCGGCGAGGTTCTGATCGTGGCGGCGCTGGGCGCGTACCTCAGCGGAGGCGGTCATGAATGCCTTCGCCGGGGCGTCGGCAAGCACTACAGTTCCGATGTCGCGGCCTTCAACGATGGCGCGGTGCGCATCCCGGGCTAGCTTGCGCTGCAGCTCCACCAAGTTCTGGCGAACCTCGGGGACCGCCGAAACTGCGGAAACGTTGCGGGTGACTTCGTCCTCACGGATGACGCGGGAGACGTCCTCTCCGTCGAAGAGGACCTGCTTGGAATCCGGATCATCGGAGACCTCCAGCGGCAAGTCTGTAGTGGTCTTGATGACCGCATCCGTGTCAGCTGGGTCGATGCCAGCGCGCAGAACTGCGAGCGTGGCAACGCGGTACATGGCGCCAGTGTCGACGTACTTTGCGTCGAGGCGCTTAGCCAAAGCACGGCAGGTGGTGGACTTGCCGGTGCCGGAGGGACCGTCGACGGCCAGGATGAGGCCGCCTTCAGGCATGTTTGAAATCATGTTTCCTTCCATTACATCCCCACCGCCTTGTAAAGGCTGGCCAACTCGCTGGAGTTGAGCGCACGCAAGATACCTGGCTTCATCTCGCCCAGCTGCAGGGTGTGCAGCTTGGTGCGAACCAGACGCTGGACTGGGAAGCCAGCTTCCTTGAGCATGCGGCGGACGATGTGCTTGCGGCCCTCGTGCAGTTCAACGCGAACCAAGGAATAGCCTTGGTTCTTGTCCACGACCTGGACATAGTCGGCCTTTGCCAAGCCGTCCTCGAGCTCCACCCCTTCCTTCAGGGTTCGTACCAAGCCATTGCCAGCCTCGCCTAAAACGGTAGCGAGGTAGGTCTTGCGCACCTCGTACTTCGGGTGCATCAGGCGGTTGGCCAGCTCACCATCATTGGTGATGAGGATAAGGCCCTCGGTATCGGCGTCCAGACGGCCGACGTGGAACAGACGCTGGCCTGCGGCCACGCGTTCACCGATGAGGTCGCCGATGCAGGGGCGGCCCAGTTCATCGCTCATGGTGGACTGCAGACCGCGCGGCTTGTTGAGGATGAAGTACTGGGTTTCCTCATTGACGTTGATGCGCACGCCGTCGACGCGGATGATGTCCACGTTTGGGTCGACGCGTACGCCCTGCTGCATGATGATCTTGCCGTTAACCTCAACGCGGCCGGCATCGATCATGATTTCGGCGTGACGGCGAGAGGCAACGCCTGCCTTGGCCAAGACCTTCTGGAGGCGTTCGCCCTTGGAGTTATTCGACTTGCCTTCGGTCAGCCAATCTGCGCCCAGTTCGCGGGCGACGGAATCTGCGGTGGCCTTCTTTTTCCTATTTGCGCGTTCACGCTTGTCGACGTGTTGATGGCGGGCCGGCTTCGCATTGGAGACAAGCATCTCGCTGTCTCGCTGCTTCTTTTCCGGTGTGCCGTCTCGGCGAGCGGGTGGGGTCACAATAAGTGTCCTTATCAGTAGAAGTTATGAAGTTACCTGCGCAATGCTACCCCACTGCCGCGCACCGTGCGAATACCTAATATTCGGAATCGATCTGTTCCATATCCGGCAAAAGCGGTGCAAGATCCGGCAGGCGCTCCAGCGAGTCAATGCCCAGCAGCTCCAAGAAAAGCTCGGTGGTTTCGTAGCGGTGTGCTAGGCCTTCCTGCGGCAGCTCGCGTACGAGACCACGCACGGTGAGCGTGCGCATCACACCATCGACGTTGACGCCACGCACCGCAGCAACCTGGGCGCGGGTGACCGGCTGGCGATAGGCAACCACAGCAAGGGTTTCCAGCGCCGCACGGGAGAGCTTGGTCTGCGAGCCATCAAGCAAGAACTCTTCTACCGCATCCGCGTTTTCCTGGCGGGTATAAAAGCGCCAGCCCTCCGCCGTCTCGCGCAGATCAATCCCCGATCCGCGGGAATCAAACTCGCGCTGAATCGCCCGCAAGTGATCACTGACCACGGACTCCTCTAGGTCGAGCGCGCGAGCCAAAGACTCAACGGAGGCCGGCGAATCAATCACCAGAAGAATCGATTCAAGGCGCGAACGTTGCTGCGAGATTAGCGGAAGTTCCATGCCGGATACTGTACTGCACCGACACAGCTGGCCTACTGCGAGTCGGCATTAATCCCAGGCCGGGATTTACTCCACCGGTCTAATCCCAGTTGGAAGCCGCCACCACGGCAGGGTCCACGTCGAGACCGGTCCAGCTAAGTTCCAGTGGCCCGAGGGACTCTGGCTGCTCGGCGTCGACAGCCTTGGCCTTGTAGAGCTCTAGCAATGCCAAGAAGCGGCCGACAACCTCCATCGAGACGGTGCAATCACGCGTGAGAGCAGCAAAGCTCATCCATTGGCCCTCGCCCAGCAACTTGAGTGTGCTGAGGATCTTGCCCGCCTGCTCTGGGACAGAGACAGCAACCTGGTGAATATGGCCCGTGGCCACCTCATCCGGCGGCTTGGGGCGGAATACGCTGGCAGCCAGCTCGGCAAACGAGGCCGGCGTATGGCCCAGGCGGACCGGCGGGAGAAGTTCCACGAAAGCCTTCTCCATGGAGACGGCACGCGGATAGCGGCGCCGCGCCTGTCGCTGCCATTGGGCGAATTGGTCGGCAACTTGCTTATAAGCCTTGTACTGCAAAAGCCGGGCGAAGAGAAGGTCGCGCGTTTCGACCAGCTCAAGGTCTTCCAGATCGTCGACATCGCCGCGCGGCAAGAGGCGGGCCGCCTTCAAATCCAGCAACGTGGCAGCCACGAGAAGAAACTCGGTGGTTTCATCCAAATCTGCGGTAGCCCCCAGCTGGCGGGTGTACTCGACGAACTCATCGGTGACCTCAGAAAGCGCCACTTCGGTTACGTCCAACTTTTTCGACTGAATCAGCTGGAGCAGCAGATCAAAAGGGCCCTCGAAGTTGCGCAGTGCAATTCGAAAGCCCGTAATCTCCGGTTGGGTCACGGATAAACTTCCTAGACGGTGGAGCGCTCAATAACCTCTTTAGCGAGGTTGCGGTATTGCTGCGCCGCCTGGGAGCTCGGTGCCCAGCTGGTAATCGGCTCACCGGCCACGGATGTCTCCGGGAAACGGACCGTACGAGTAATAACGGTGTCGAAGACCTTGTCACCGAAGTACTCGACGACGCGATCCATCACCTCTCGGGCATGCTTGGTGCGGCGGTCAAACATGGTGACCAAGATGCCCATGACCTCAAGGTCAAAGTTAATGCGCTCGGAGACCTTGTCGACGGTATCGGTCAAAAGTGCGAGACCACGCAAGGAGAAGAACTCGCACTCCATCGGGATGATGACGCCCTGGGAACAGGCCAAAGCATTGACCGTAAGCAGGCCCAATGACGGCTGACAATCAATGATGATGAAGTCATAATCACGGCGGATAGGGCGCAGCGCACGGGCCAAGGTGTGCTCACGGCCGACCTCGTTGACCATCTGAATCTCCGCGGCCGACAAATCAATGTTGGCTGGCACTAGGTCGAGGTTCGGCACACCAGTGTGTTGGATGGCGGAATGGATAGAAGTCTGGCTATCCAACATCACGTCATAGATGGTGTCCTCGATTTGATCATGGGTCAGGCCCAAGCCTGCGGACAGTGCACCCTGCGGGTCCAAGTCAACGAGCAAGACTTTACGGCCCAACTCTGCAAGGCACGCGCCCATGTTGATGGTCGAGGTGGTTTTGCCAACGCCACCCTTTTGATTACACATCGAAATGATGGTGGCCGGCCCGTGCTTTTCCAACGGAGCTGGATCTGGCAGCTCACGGATTGGACGCCCAGTCAGCCCCACCTGCGCTTCAGAGGCTGCAAACAGTCCCTCTTCGCCCACAGTCACACCTGCTTCCTTGACCACAAATCGATCGCCAGTGCCACCCGATGCGGGTGGCTGATTACAACGTTGTGATTATAGAGTACCCGCTCTGACCCTTTCATCGCGATCAAGCAAGACTATCCAGTCTCTTGACTTGATTTACGGCGACGCGAAAGCAGCCATCCCAGCACAATTAAAAGCAGAACGCCGCCGGCACCAATAGCCCACGGAAGAATCGAAGAACTATTCTTCGAATCCGCATTGGCACCTTCACCGGAGCCATTGTCAGGGTTTGGTACTTCTCCGGCAGTTTCCTTATTTGGGTCCGTCAGCGTCACTACGAGCACCGCCGCGTTATCGGAATCGCGGACCAGCTCCATGATGAACGGGTTATCCGGGGTTTGGCCTTCCGGATAGGTCAACTCAAGCGTGCGCGAGGACTTATCCACCTTGCGCTGAACGCCCTTGATGAACTCGCCCTTCGCATTGAGATAGCGCAGCGTAACGCCAGCCTCGTCAGTGTCCTTGAAGCGGTTATACAGATCCAGAGCCTGCATCACGCCCATCTGCGCCGTGATGGTCTGGCCTTCAATCGTTGCGTCCAGGTTGATGTACTCCGCCTGCGACACATCGACTCCACCTGCTGCCGCCGGATTATTCGCAGGGTCACCGCCTGGCACACCGCCCTGGGCGCCATTGTCACTAGCAGCGCCACCATCAGCGCCAGTCCCGGAACTAGAATCTTCACCAGCAGAACCACCGTCGCCGTTATCACCGCCGCCAGCGCCCTCACCGCTACCGTCACCAGCACCGCCGCCATGCAGCACTGCCCCGCCGTCTCCACCATTGGCGATGTCCTCGCCTGCATTATTCAGGTCTTCCTGGGTGACCGAACCATCGGCCACGAGCGTCAGGCTAATGGTCGTGCCTTCGTAGGTTACCGGCACCGTGACTTGGCCGCCTTCGGGCGGTGCGGTAATCGTGGCTGATCCGCCGGAGGCATTGATGTTCCAGCCCTCACCGGCATAACTTACGTCCACAGGGACCGGTAAAGACACGGTCGAAGTTTGGCCCGCTGGGACAGAGACTGAGGCGTCCTGTGCCTGCGCAGGCGCTACCGCCAGCACCATCGCCACTACCGCTGTTGCGGCAGCCAGCTTTGCCCCGCGCGTTACACCGGCAAGATTTTTCAGCATGTTCTACTTACTTTCCTGTCTATTTTTAAATTCGTTTAAGCCTAAGCCCTGGGATGCGCCGTGCGCCAGACTTCGCGCAGAGAATCCGCAGTGACGTGGGTATAGATCTGAGTCGTTGTCACCGAGGAATGCCCCAGCAGCTCCTGCACGGTACGCACGTCCGCACCGCCTTCTAATAGGTGCGTGGCAAAGGAGTGGCGCAGCGTGTGCGGTGAGATTGACTTTTTAATCCCGGCCCGCGCGGCGGCCTGTTTCAACACCGCCCATGCGCTTTGGCGAGACAGATTCCCACCGCGCGTATTGAGAAATAGTGCATGGGACTTACCCTTCGACAGAACCGGCCGGCCCCGCACCAAGTACTCCTCCACGGCCTTTTGCGCCTGTGATCCCACCGGAACCAAGCGCTGCTTATCGCCCTTACCGGTTAGCATCAACATGCCATCGTTTTCGGTTACATCATCAACAGTTAAAGAGGTGACCTCCGTGATGCGTGCACCCGTGCCGTAGAGCAATTCCAGCAGCGCACGGTCGCGAATATCAATCGGAGTGGCCACTTCCCCCGTAGGCACCGAATCGAGTAGCTTTTCTACCTCCTCAATCTGCAGGGTTTCCGGCAGGTGCTGCGCATTCTTCGGAGGAGTCACTTCACTAGCCACATCCACATCGAGGATGCCCTCAGCCACGGCGAACTTGTGCAGCCCACGGGCGACGATGAGAGCCCTGCTTGCCGACGACGCGGCCATCGAGCCGCGCAAAAACTTCAGGTAGTTTTCAACCATGCCACGGTCGACTGCCGCTAAATCATCCACCCCATTGTCAGCCAGCCAGCCCAAATAGCGACGCACATCCCTGCGATAGTTGCTCAAGGTATTGGCCGAAGCGCCTCTTTCCACCGCTAGGTGGTTGAGCCACGTCGCAGCTAGTCCCTCCGCCTTCACAGCTTCTTCAAGTCAGGGCCAGGGCGACGCGCAGCCATCGCGGTCGGGCGCAGCTCGAAAGGCTCGTCCACGCTACGCGTCTTGCGGCCGCCGCGATAAACAACATAGGCCGCCAAGATGCCGGTGGCCGCTATCGAATTGACGATGTCACCAGAAATCACTCGATCGACCGCCTCATCAAGCGGCACCCACGCGAAGTCCATGTCGGCTTCCTCATCGCCTTCAGCATCCATTCGCGGGACAGCACTTAACCCACGGGATAAAAACACGCGCACGGCTTCCTCGCAGAAGCCCGGCGAGGTGATTATATCCGCAAGCACGGACCAGTCTTCAGCGGCCAACCCGGCTTCTTCCTGCAGTTCCCTCTTCGCTCCGGTGAGTTCGTCCTCCCCCTTGATGTCGAGCAAGCCAGCAGGAAGCTCCCACAGGCGCCTATCCGCACTACGGCGATATTGATTGACCATGGCGATGCGCTCTTCATCATCCACCGCGACGATAGCCACAGCGCCAAAGTGCTCTACTACCTCACGGTAGGCGGTGGTCCCGCCCGGCATCACTACTTCGTCCCGGCGCACTGCGATAATCGGGGCGTCGAGAAGCAGCTCACTGCTGCGTACCTCGAAGTCATGAGCCATTTAGAGATCCTCCGGCAGGCTCGGCGCCGCCGCATCGGCTGAGGAAGCAGCACCATAGGCACCCTTGCCTCCGTCGAGCTGCTCCTTTGCCGCCATAACCGCAGCCATGCGCGAGGTGGTGCGGTCGATGGAGTCCACCGTCGAGATATCGGATTTGGCCTCACGCAGCTTGCCAATGACGCGATCTTCGGCAGCCTGCTCTACGCGTGTTGCCACCACAGTGTTTCCGCCGGCCGCGTCTAGGGCCTCTAGGAAATTGACCGTCTGATCGGTGTAGTAACCAGGAAAGCCCTTACCACCGACGTAAACCACGGCCTGTGCAGGCAAAATAGTCCCGTCTTCATAGTCGATATAGCCAGCATCGCGCAGCGCCTGCAGCAGGTTCGCACGGTCCTTGGTAGAAGATAGTGGCTCGGTGGTCTTCGGGTCCATCAGCAAGGCCGCGGCCAGCGCCTGACCGGAGTGCGTGCCTGCATCTACCTTCTTGGGATCAAGCTTGGCACCCGCCGGCAATGCGCTAGTAACCAAAGAAAGCAGCTTATCCGCGCCCTCCTGGCGGTAGAACTCGTCCGTTAGCTTAATCTCGCCAGCGTCTTCGGCATCCGCAGACTTGAGCAAGCTACGGATTGCGCGCACGTCGCCCTCGCTGGCTTCCCCAGTAGAGATAACCAGCACGGGACGCTGCGCCAAGCTGCCATCAACTACGACGGGAGCCAGTTTGTCAAGGACGGAGTCGCTAGAGTCTGCCTGTGCCTTAAGCACTTCCTCATTCTGAGCCTTCTTCTGGAACTCCTCGCGTAGCGATGAATCGCCTCCGGCGCCGCCCGACGGCATATTCGGAGCAATCGCCAGCGCCCCCAAGGCCACGCCCACGGCGGTGCCGAAACCAAGACCAGCAACAAGAAGTGACTTACCCGCCATTACTTAAACCATCCTTGCACGCTCAAAGCAAAGTTATTCCAGGTATCGATGAGGTTCTGACCGAAGGAAGCGTCGCCGCCCAAGCCCACGATGATGACTATCACGGCCAGCGCAACCAGGATGCCAAGCAGAGCCCAGAGCCATCCGATGCCGCCGGAGCTCGGGTTGGTGTAAAGGTTGATGACGGAATCGGCATCCACCAGGCGCGTGCCCGCCTTCATACGGGAAAGCATCGCAGCCGGAGTAGCGTGCTCTTGCTTAGCAAAGATATCGTCCAGGTCCAGGGAGCGCCCGACCTGCACAATCATCTGGGCGCCGTGATAATCAGCCAGCAGCAACGCAAGATCGGTGGCGGAGTCTGTTGCCGCCGGGAAGGTCATCGCACCGATGCCTAGGTCTTGGATGCGCTCAAGGCCCTCCGCGGTGCCGTCTGGATCTGCAGGCAAGATAACGCGCGCACCGCAGCGCAGAGTCTCGGAGCTAATCTCGGAAGGATCACCGACAATAAAATCCGGCTTATAGCCCAAATCCACCACGGTATCTGCTGCAGAATCCACACCAATGATGATCGGTTCGTATTCGCGGATGAAGTTGCGCAGCAGCTTCACCTTGTTGCGATGGTCCGTGGACGGCGAGACAACCAACACCTTGCGGCCTGCCATCTCAGTGCCGGAATCCGGAACGCCCAGGCCGTCGATAAGCAGCGGACCCTCGGAATGGATGAACTCGATGGAGTTGCCGAAGAAAGCCTCCATATGGTCAATCAGCTCGCGTTGTGCGGAGGAAAAATTCTTCTCGGCCTTCTCGCGGCTCACAACCTTGCCCGTGGCCACCTCGGTATCGCCAATGAAGACGGCGCCTTCCTCATTAATCCGCGCCTTCTTGCCGTCCTTAAAGCTGGAGACGAATTCCTCGCCCACGCCCTCGATCAGGGTCACACCAGCGTCCAACAGCATGTGCGGGCCGTAGTTCGGGATGGACCCGGTGGTAAATTCTGCGACGTTCAGGACAGCTGCAGGCTTGATATCGACCAGCATCTGCGCTTCCTGACGGGAAATATTGGCGGCATTGATGACGGCAAAGTCACCTTCGACGAACTTCTTCATGCCCTTTCCGCCCGGGGTGCAGTCACGCAGCGCACCGTGTTCACCAGGCAGATCGGAGTTACGGGAAAACAGACTCATGTCTGCCATTGTCCCCCGTCACAAACTTAAATTGTGGAAGGCGCGCGGAACGCTGCCACTTCTGCCTGAGCGCGATCGAACAATTCCTGTGCATGCGCGCGGCCGGTCTCCGTATCATCCAGACCCGCGAGCATGCGGGCAAGTTCTTCTACCCGCTCGCTAGCGCTGAGATCGCTGACACCGGAGGTGAATTTCTCCTTCGAGACATGCAGGTGACTATCTGCATAGGCGGCAACCTGTGGCAGGTGGGTGACCACGATGACCTGGTTGGAGGTAGCTAGACGCGCTAGGCGACGCCCGATTTCTACCGCGGCGCGGCCGCCCACGCCGACGTCGACCTCGTCGAAGACCATGGTCGCACCATCTCCATCCGCCAGCACGACCTCCAGCGCCAGCATGACGCGGGAAAGCTCGCCGCCAGAGGCCGCGCCTGCCAGCGGCTTGCCGTTGAGTTGAAACTCCACCTCGTCGGCCCCGGTCTTGGAGTACTTCGCTTCCCGGATTTCCACGTTGAGCGCGGAATTCGGCATGGCAAGTCCGTGGATTTCCTCGGTGACCTGCTTACTTAGGTTTTTCGCGGCCTTCTTGCGGGCCTTGGTCAGCGCGCTGGCCTTAGCTACCATTTGTTTCTCGGCCTCCATGACCTTAGCCTTGAGCTCTTCCAAAACCTCGGCGGAGGTGTCCATGGAGTCGAGTTTTTCTGCCGCGGCGTCACGCCAAGTCAAAACGCCGTCGATGTCTGCGGCATACTTGCGGGTCAGCTGCTTCAGATCTTGCTGACGGCGCAGTGATTCTTCGAGCAGGTTTGGGTCGGCAGGAAGCGATTCTAAGTACGTGCCCAGCTCGGCGGCGATATCGGAGACCTGGCTGGTGATATCGCTCAATCGTTCGCCCAATGCCGCGAGCTCCTTATCGCTAGAGCCCACCAACGCGGTGCTGGCACGGCCCAACAATGCGGAGGCAGCCTCGGCCTCGCCAAAAGAATCATCGCCGTCTACGGCCGAAAGCGCGGTCGCTGCCGCCTCGCGTAAGGTATCAACGTCCTGCAAGCGCTGGATGAGGGTAACAAGCTCGGTGTCCTCGCCCGGTTCTGGGGCGACCTCACCAATTTCATTGATTGCAAATTGCAGGCGATCTACCTCTTGCGCCAGCTCGCGGCGCGATTCCGTGCGGCGCTTATAGTCCTTGGCTAGGTCGCGCCAGGTGCGAAAAGCCTCGGTGTAGGTCTCGCGGACCTTAGCAATTGCAGGCTCCGAACGATCAACCGCGGCCAATTGCTGTTCGGGGGCAAGAAGACGCAGCTGATCGTTTTGGCCGTGCACCGTTAAAACGTGGGAAGAAAAATCACCCAGCGTTGCAGCAGGCACCGCGCGCCCGCCCAGGTAGGCGCGGGAGCGGCCAGCCGCCGACACCGTTCGGGAGGCGATATATTCGCCATTCTCGTCAGCGACGCCACCGACGGACTCCACGACCTCGGCGGCTGCCGCACGACCTGTGGCAAAGCGCCCCTCCACTGCTGCTTTCTGTGCACCGTCACGCACGCGGGAGGCGTCGGCACGGCCGCCAGCCAGAAGGCGCAGGCCGGTGACAACCATGGTCTTACCAGCGCCGGTCTCGCCGGTTAAGACGGTAAGGCCTTCCGCGAACTCCGCCGCAGAGCGCTCAATGACGCCTAAGTCCTCGATAGTGATATCAACGAGCATGTCTGTGCCACACCTGCCTTTCTTTTAAAAAGCCTAGCTTTGCGGGCCGCGCCAGCCGTGCACTGGCAATCGGAGCTTAGATACCAACCTATCCGTAAAGGGTTGGTCATCCAGGCGCACCCACTTGACCGGATGCGCACCGCGGACCGCCTCCACACGCGAACCAGGCGGCATCGCGATTTCGCGGAAACCATCCAAGATGACGATTGCCGGAGAGGTAGCCGAGGCCGACTCTACCGCGACCTTGGACAGTGGAGAGACCACCATCGGCTTGGTAAACAGCGCGTGGGCGTTGTTGGGAACCACGAGGAGTGCGTCCAGGGATGGCCAGAGAACCGGGCCGCCGGCGGAGAAGGCATAGGCGGTGGAACCAGTCGGCGTGGAAATTAGCACGCCGTCGCAGCCAAAGGAAGATACCGGGCGGCCATCGATTTCCAAGATGGCGTCCAGCACACCGGAACGGTTGAGGTTTTCAATGGAGGCCTCGTTGAGTGCCCAACCGCGCTCGATGAGCTTGCCTGAGCGGTCAGTGACCTCGACGTCGAGAGTAAGGCGGTCCTCTACCTCGTAGTCGCAATCGATAACGCGCACGAGCGCGCGCTCCAAGGATTCCGCTTCCCATTGCGCGAGGAAGCCCACGTGGCCCAGGTTGATGCCCAACACCGGGACATCGACTGCGCGAGCCATGTCGGCAGCACGCAGGAAGGTGCCATCGCCGCCTAGGACGAGGACGAGCTCGCAGCCTGCGGCCGCAGCCGGGGTGTGCTCAACGTGCTGCAACTCTGGCAGCACGTGTTCCGGCGCGCTGACGCGGACCGTGATGCCGGCCTCCTGGAGAATCTCAGCAGCGCGGATAGTGGACTCGAGGTTGTCTGCACGGCTGGCGTGCGGGACAAGCAGAATTTCGCGCTTCACTGTGGCCCTTCCTCAATGGCGGTGCGCACCATCTCAGCGATATCTTCATCTTTGGTTACCTGGCCGTCTTTGACCAGCCACAGGAAATACTCCACGTTTCCGCTAGGTCCCGGGAGCGGTGAGGCTGCCACGCCTTTGACGCTAACCCCCAAGGTCTGCGCAAAGCGCGCCACCTCCTCAGTGACCTCCTGACGCAGCTCCGACGAACGAACGACGCCGCCAGCGCCGATACGGTCTTTGCCGACCTCAAACTGCGGCTTGACCATGGGCAGCAGCCATGCGCCCTCTGCCATCACATCGACGATGGCGGGCAAGACCAGCTTCAAAGAGATGAAGGAAAGATCACCCACCATGGCATCACAAGGCCCCTCGGTGATGTCTAGATCAAGATTGCGGATGTTGGTACGGTCGAGTACCTTTACGCGCTCGTCGTTCTGCAGGCGCCACAGCAGCTGTCCGTAGCCCACGTCGACGGAGAGCACCTCGCGAGCCCCTTTTCGCAGGCACACGTCGGTGAAACCACCGGTGGAGGCGCCGGCGTCGAGAACACGCTTATCTTTCAAGTCGACGTCGAAGGCCTCAAGCGCCCCGAGCAGTTTATGTGCTCCGCGGGAAGCCCAGTCATCATTGTCAGCCGCCTCAACCTTGATGGAGACTTCCGGCTCTACGACGGTCGCGGGTTTGCTGGCCTTGAATCCGCCCACGGTAACGCGGCCGGCCTTGATCATCTCGACGGCCTGTTCCCTAGAACGAGCGATCTTCCTGCGGACGAGTTCTGCATCCAAACGACGCCGTTGTGGTGGCATTAGTTCTCCTGCAAGGCCTCACGCAGCACGGCGTGGGCGTTATCTAGTTGGGCTACTTCTTCGCTGAGCGACGTCGCGGGCTGGCCCAGGATTTCAGACATCGCGGCGTCGACTTCCTCGGTCGCCATGACGGCGCGCGGATCGTGTGGCTTTATCGCCATGCAGCTACTGCCTTCTCAGCAAACTCGCTGCGCGGCTGGATATAGCGTGGCGGCTCAGGCATGGCCCAGGCAACCTCAAGAACGGTGCGCAGCGCCTGGATGGAGGTGGATTTTTCGTTTCCGCCCTGCAGCACAATGTCATATCCGTCGCAGCGGGCGCGGAAATCGCCCTGTGCGCCGGGCTTTGCCACCGCGACGGGCAGCGAGAGCTCGTGGAAGCCCGCACCGATGAAGTTCGGGCGCTGGGCTACCGGAGCCTCGATGAGCTCCAGCTCTCCCGATACACCGGTGAGCACGTGGAAGGTGTCCATCGCCGCTGCATTGCCACCGGCAATATCGGTGTCTAGGCGGTCGCCCACGGCAAGAGGTTTCTTCGACCCGACCTTTTTCGCCGCGTAGGTAAACATTGCAGGCTCCGGTTTGCCGGCGGAGATGGGCTCCACGCCAGTCGACGCCGCGACTGCCCCCACGAGGGCACCATTGCCCACGGCGAAGCCACGCTCGGTGGGCAACGAGGTATCCAGATTGGTGGCGAAGAACTTAGCGCCGTTGTTGATGGCGTAAGCAGCTTCGGATAGCTCCTTCCAACCAATCGCCTTATCCATTCCCTGGACCACTGCTGCGGGCTTATCCTCGGCGCTGTCTACCACCTGGTATCCAGCTTCACGCGTGAGCGTGCGGAAGGACTCTGCACCGATAACGAGAACCTTGGAGCCAGCCGGGATTTCCGAGGCCATGAGCACCAAAGAAGCCTGAGCGGAAGTCACGATGTGTTCCGGATCGGCTAGCAGACCGATCTCAGAAAGCATCGAAGCCACAGCCTCCGGGCTCCGGGAGGCATTGTTGGTGACGTAAACGGCGGGAACGCCACAGGAGTTAATAACATCCACGACGCAGCGCAGCGGCTGGCCGCCTTCCCAAACGGTGCCATCGAGGTCGAGCAAAAGCGAATCGTGGGCTTTGAGAATATTCATGACTAGATCTCTGCTAGGCGTTCGGCGGCGTCGGTCCAGTCTCCTTCATCAATTTTGACTGCATGCTTGAACCACTCCTTGGCCTCGTCCTTGCGGCCTGCTTCCAGCAGCGCATTGGCGTAGGCATAGGACAAGCGGCATGCGGAAACACCGCGGTCTTCCTTGTTGGGGTTAGCGCGCTGCATGGTCACAACAGCAGACTCTGCCTGACCCATATCGATGCGTGCGCCGGCGACGACGATGGCAAGCTCGATTGCGGAATCGCCATCCAACTCGCGTGCTTCCTCGCTGCGACCAAGCTCGACCGCTTTTTCCGGACGCCCCAGGCCGCGCTCACAGTCAGCCATTACGGCCAGCAGACCTGGACCACCGGAGATTCGACGGGCTGCGCGCAACTCCGACAGGGCTTCCTTCCATTCGCCCGCGTGGTACGCCGCGACACCATTGGCCTCGCGGGCGACGGCTACACGACCGGCACGGTCCTTGGCGGCTCGCGCATGACGCAGTGCCAGCTTTGGATCATCATCCATCCAGGTGCCGGCCATAATCAGGTGCTTAGCGACGGCCTCCATGTTCTCCTTGGACAAAGAGCGCAGGTCCTGCAGCACCGACGGATCCAAGTCCTCGATGTTGATATCGGAAGGCAGGTCTGGGTCAGTCATACGACGGTTAATGCGCTCTTCGCGGTAACCGGAACGCTGCGGATGTGCCCTATCGAAGCGCTTACCGCCATTACCGCGACCGCGGCGATCATTACCGCGTGCGTCATTGCGACGGTCGTTGCCTCGACGCTCGTCGCGATTTCCACGGCCACCGCGATCGTTGCGGTCACGAGAGCCATTACGGCGCTCCCCATCCCAACCGTCGCGGCCGCCGCGACGGTTATCACGGCTATCGCGGTCCTCACCACGACCGTAGCCACGGCCACCACCACGGCGGTTGTCACGGCCACCGTTCTTGCGGTCACCGTAGTTCCCACGGCCGGAGCCGCCCTTACGATCGTTGAAACTGCGCTCAGACATCTAGCCTTACTCTCTTCTTGATTAAAACTCGTCCGTTACTACCGGCCTAGTTTACAGGCCATAAAGGACAAGACAGAAACCTCTACTCTACGCACCACAAGCGCTAGAACCAAGCGGGGCCCTATCCTAATCAACCATCGAAAGCCGCATTTAAACTCAGAAGCGGACAGAACCTGCATTCGAACCATCGACGCCATGAAATCTAGCGGCCGCAACGCTTCTCGATGGTTTGAATGCAGGTCCCAACTCTTCATCCGCGCGGAACCAATCTCTAATTCACTCTGTTTTTAGGCACAGTGACAATTTAGAAGGCTGATCCGTATAGTACTTAAACCACGCGACAATGAACACCGCAGTTACCTGGGATAGTTCATATGGTGAACAAAGCTGCATTCGACCCATCGAAGCCGCCGAAACATGTTGTTATAGACCTGTTGGATGGTTCGAATGCAGGCTGGCCAACGATAGGCGTGGGAATGTCGTGCCGATAGTCGTGGCCGGATGGTGTTGGTTCAATGGTGGAAAACGGAAAGAAGGAAGGGAAGCAACCGTAGTAGTTGCTTCCCTTCTTTTTTGTATTGAGTTATGTGTTTATTGTTTTATGTCGGCGGTAACTTACT